>NZ_JAMYSC010000007.1:0-177985 GCF_040321755.1 Mesorhizobium sp. M0276
CGGTCAATCCGAACCGACCAAGAGACCGATCCTGCCTCAATCAGATGGCCTTCATATATGAATAACTTTCCCCGGACAGTCCTGCCCCTTGCGGGGGAGATGTCCGGCAGGACAGAGGGGGGTGTGACGGAACGCCATCGTTCCCATTACTTCCCCTTCCACACCGGCTCACGCTTTTCCGCAAAAGCACGAAAGCCTTCCATATTGTCCTCGGAGCCGTAGAGCGCGTCGACCGTCGGCAGCTGCCGGCGCGTCACTCTGTTCATCGCGTCCTGGAAGGTGAGCGCCTCGGCCACCCGCGCGGTCTCTTTGATCGCGGCAAACACCAGCGGCGGGCCGCCGGCGAGCAGCCGCGCTATCTCCCAGACACGCTCCTCGAGCCTCTCCTTGGGCAGCACTTCGTTGACCAGGCCCCAGCGATGCGCCTCCGCGACATCCATCCAGCGGCCGGTGAGCAGAAGGTCCATGGCGACATGATAGGGAATGCGCTTCGGCAGCTTGATCGTTGCCGCGTCGGCCAGCGTGCCGGCGCGGATTTCGGGCAGCGCGAAGGAAGAATGATCGGAGGCGTAGATGAGGTCGCAGGACAGCGCCAGCTCGAAGCCACCGCCGACTGCCATGCCGTTGACGCAGGCGATGACCGGCTTGTTCATGTCGCGCAGTTCCTGCAGGCCGGCAAAGCCGCCGACGCCATAGTCGCCGTCGACCGCGTCGCCGCCGGCAGCCGCCTTGAGGTCCCAGCCGGCGCAGAAGAACTTGTCGCCGGCGGTCTTGACGATGGCGACACGCAAGTTCGGATCGTCGCGGAATGCCTTGAAGGTTTCGCCCATCAGCCGCGAGGTCTTCAGGTCGATGGCGTTGGCCTTGGGTCGGTCGAGCGTGACCTCCAGGATCGTGCCCTCGCGGCGGGTCGAAACGACGTCAGACATTCTTCTTGTCTCCCAGCACCAGCAGCGCATCGGCGATCCAGGCGCCCTTTCCCTCCGCGCAGACGATCAGCGGGTTGATGTCGAGTTCCTCGATCTCGCCGGCATTCTCCTGCACGAAGGCGGCAATGCCCAAAATGGCGTCGATGGCAGCCTGAACATCGGCCTTCGGCCGGCCGCGATAGCCCTCGAGCAGCGGGTACAGCTTCAGGCCGCGCAACGCTGCCTCGATGTCATCGCGGGTCGCCGGCAGCATCAGCGTGACACTGTCGCGCAGCAGCTCGACCAGCACGCCGCCGGTGCCCAGGGTCATCACCGCGCCGAACATCGGGTCGCGGGTGAAGCCGACGATCAGTTCGGCGACGCCGTCGCGCACCATGCGCTCGACATAGAGCCCGGTGCCGAGCGGCAAGAGATCATGCGCCGCGGTGCTGACGGACTCGGCGTCTTTGAGGTTGAGCTGCACCGCGCCGACGTCGGATTTGTGGGTGACGCCCAGCGCCTTCAGCGCCACCGGGAAGCCGAGCGCCATCGACGAGATCACCGCCTCGACCGCATTGGCGGCGCGCTCGCCTTTCGGCACCGGCAGGCCGGCCTTGATGAGGCGGGATTTCGCCTCGGCCTCGTCGGGCGTGACGTGTTCGCCGACAGGCGCGCCGGAGGCGGAGGTGTCGATCGGCTGCGCCTGCGGTTCGTGCCACGCCCAGCCGATGAAGGCTGCCGCCCCGGCGGCGTCCATGGCTTCTGAAATGCCGAACAACGGCACCATGCCGCGCGCCATAAGGCCGGCAGTGTATTCCTCCGGCAGGTTCTCCGGCAGCGAGGAGACGATGGCACCCTGCGCCTTGTTGGTCTTAAGCGCAGATTCGAAGGCACGCAGCGTCGCCCACCAGTCGGTGTCCGAGCAGCGGTCGGGGCGCGGGAAGTCGAGCACCAGCATATTGAGGTCGAACCCGCCCGACACCATGGCGGTGAAGGTGGCGGTCATCGCCGGCTCGTTGTTCCAGATGAAGGTGTGATAGTCCAACGGATTGGCGACCGCGACCAGCGGCCCGAGCGTCGATTTGACATGGGCACGGTGGGTGTCGCTGAGCACCGGGAAATTGACCCAGCGGCCCTCGGCGCTGTCGGCCATGACCGAAGCCTCGCCGCCGGAGCAGCTCATCGACGACAGCCTGTAGCCGGGCAAAGGTCCGGTGATGTGCAGCAGCTTCAATGCCTCGATGAAGGCGGGGATGGAATCGACGCGCGCGATGCCGAGTCGCCTCAGAAAGGCGCCCGAAGCCGCGTCCGAGCCGGCCAGCGAGGCAGTGTGCGAGACGGTCGCCTGCCGCGCTTGTTCGGAACGGCCGACCTTCATGGCGATGATCGGTTTTTTCAGCTCCCGTGCCCGTGCCGCCAGCCGTTCGAAGCCGGCTACGGAATCGAAGGCTTCGATGTGCAGGCCAAGCGAGGTGACCCGCTCATCCTCGATCAGGCCAAGTGCCATTTCCGACAGGCCGGTCTGCGCCTGATTGCCGGCGGTCATCAGGAAGGCGATCGGGAGGCCGCGCTTCTGCATCGTCATGTTGATGGCGATGTTCGACGACTGGGTGATGATGGCGACACCCTTGCCGCCCTCGGCCAGTCGGATGCCGCCATGCTGGTCGGGCCATAGCAACGCACCGTCGGCATAGTTGATCAGGCCGTAGCAATTCGGGCCGATGATCGGCATCTGGTCCGCCGCGGCAACCAGTTCGGCCTGCAGCCGCTCGCCGTCATCGTCATAGGCCTCGGTCTCGAGGAAGCCGGCGGCAAAGCAGACTGCACCGCCGGCGCCGCGCTCGGCCAGCGCCTTGACCACCTCGATGGTCAAGTGCCGGTTGACGCCGACGAAGGCGGCGTCCGGCGCGCCGGGAAGATCGGCGACGGAGCGATAGGCCTTGCGGCCGGCGACCTCTTCCTTGCTCGGATGCACCGGCCAGATCTCGCCGGCAAAACCCATCTTGATCGATTGCGCCACGACGACTGCGGCCTGCGCGCCGCCGAAGACGGCAATCGATTTGGGGCGCAAAAGACGTTCGAGTTTATGCATGGTCATCTTTTCGTTTGAGCATCATCTTCTCCCAAGCCTAACTCCGGCCTTGGGGGATCATGCTCTAAGCCCCGAACGGACGCAGCAGCGCCCGCGAAATAATATGTCGCTGAATCTCCGAAGTGCCCTCCCAAATTCGCTCGACGCGGGCGTCGCGCCAGATGCGCTCCAGCGGCAAATCATCCATCAGCCCCATTCCGCCATGGATCTGGATCGCTTCATCGGCAACAAAGGCGAGCATTTCGGTGGCCTTCAGCTTGGCCATGGCCATGTCCTGGTCGGTGACGGTGCCCTGATCGTACTTCCAGCCGGCTTCGAACACCATCAGGTCGGCGGCCTTCAGTTCGGTCGCCATGTCGGCAAGCTTGAACGACACGCCCTGGAACTTGCCGATCTGCTGGCCGAACTGCTGGCGCTGCGCGGCATATTCCACCGCATGGCCAAGCGCCCGCTCGGCGCGGCCGAGACAGGTGGCGCCGACTTGCAGCCGGGTGGCGCCGAGCCATGAATTGGCGACGTCGAAGCCCTTGTGCACCTCGCCCAGAACCTGGGAGGCCGGCAAGCGGCAATCGTCGAATTCGAGGATGGCATTGGTGTAGCCGCGATGCGAGACGTTGCGGTAGCCGTCACGAACGGTGAAGCCTTTGGTGCCCTTGTCGACAAAAAAGGCGGTGATCTTCTTGCGCTTGCCGCGCGGCGAATCCTCTTCGCCGGAAGCCATGAACACGATGGCGAAGTCGGCGAGGTCGGCGTGGGAGATAAAATGCTTGGTGCCGTTGAGCACCCAGTCGTCGCCATCCTGCACGGCCGTCGCCTTCATGCCGCGCAGGTCGGAGCCCGCGCCCGGCTCGGTCATCGCCAGGCAGTCCCATTTCTCGCCACGGATGCAGGGGAACAGATACTTCTCGCGCTGCTCAGGCGTACCGGCCAGGAGGATATTGGAGGGCCGCGCCACGCAGGTCCAGTGCAGCGCATAATTGGCACGGCCGAGCTCTTTCTCGTAGAGCAGCCAGGTCACCGTATCCAGGCCCGCGCCGCCGACATCAGCCGGCATGTTGGCGGCATAGAGACCGGCCTCGATCGCCTTGGCCTTGATCTCCTCGATCAGTTCGCGGCGCAGCACGCCGGTGCGCTCGACCTCGCGCTCATGCGGGTATAGCTCGTTCTCGACGAACGCCTTCGTCGTCTCGACGATGAGCCTCTGTTCCTCCGACAGCCCGAAATCCATGTCTCAGCCTTTCTTCTTGCCGGTCTTTTTCTTCGGCTTTTCGGCTTTCTTCACCGGCTTCAACGTCTTGGCCTTCTCGGCCGCCTTGGAGGCCACAGGCTTTTTGGCCGCTAGCTTGGCCAGTTGCCTGGTATAGTCCTTGTGCAAGGCACCGGCACCCCAGCCCTTGCCTTTGTTCTGCTTCGACAGCGCGTCCATGATCGCAACCAGATTGTCGTCGCGGATCTTTTCCAGCTCGCGGATCGACAGCCCATGCGCCTGGTCGTCCGACTGCGTGGCGATCAGGTCGACCAGTTCGTCGTTGAACTCCGGCACGTCCATCAGCTTGGTCCATGGCCATTTCAGGCACGGCCCGAACTGCGCCATGAAGTGGCGCATGCCGGCCTCTCCGCCGGCAACGCGATAAACCTGGAACATGCCCATCTGCGCCCAGCGCAGGCCGAAGCCGTAGCGCATGATGTCGTCGAGCTCCTCGACAGTGCAGATGCCGTCCTTGATCAGCCAGAGCGCCTCGCGCCATGCCGCTTCGAGCAGGCGGTCGCCGACGAAGGCTTCGATCTCCTTGCGGATCACCACCGGCTTCATGCCGATCGAGGCATACATTTCCTTGGCGACCTCGATCGCCTCTGGGAAGGTCTGTTCGCCGCCGACGATCTCGACAAGCGGCAAGAGGTAAACCGGGTTGAACGGATGCCCGACGACCAGCCGCTCCGGGTGCTTCTTCATCGCCACCTGCATGTCGCTCGGCTTGATGCCCGAGGTCGAGGAGCCGACAATGGCGTTGGCCGGCGCATGGGTATCGATCTCGGCCAGCACGCGGTGCTTGAGGTCGAGCCGCTCCGGCACGCTTTCCTGGATGAAATCGGCATCGGCAACCGCCTCGGCGATGGTCTTGGCGAAGGTCAGCTTGCCCTCCTTGGGCAGGCCGCCAGGCACCATCTGCTTGTAGGCGCGACGCGCGCCCTTCATCACTTCGCCGACCTTGCGCGATGCCTCGGGATCGGGATCGAAGATCGACACGTCGATGCCGTTCAACAGCAAGCGTGCCACCCAGCCGGCGCCGATGACGCCGCCACCGATGGCGGCCGCCTTGTTGATGATGCTCATGCGGAAGCTCCGGTTCTTGTCTTGGCTGTTGCGGGATCGATGAGAGGCACGCGCTCGCCGGCGCGGATCACCGGGGGATCGTAAGCCTTGCGGGCAAACACTTCGAGCACGAAGGGCCGGAAGAATTCGATCGGCAGCGTGTCGTAGTCGGGGTCGAAGCTCGACTGGTCCCAGCGCTCGCAGAACTGATCGCAATCATCGAAATAGGCGTGGCCGGCGAAGCGGTCGCGCGCATGGCGGTTGCCGCCCAGATGATGGGCATAATAGAGCCGCTGGAAATCGCCGTGCTTTTCCACCACCCAGGTGCATTGTTCGCGTACGAATGGTTTCAGGATCGAAGCGGCATATTCATCGTGATTGTAGGGCGCGTAGATGTCGCCGATGTCGTGCAGCAGCGCACACGCGATCCAGTCGGTATCGGCGCCATCGCGCCAGGCGCGGGTCGCCGCCTGGAGCGAATGGCCGAGCCGGGTGATCTTGTAGCCCGACAGGCCCGCGTCGAGCTGAACCAGCGCGTCGAGCAGCCGCTCGCCGGTCTTGGCCGCATAGTCGATTTCATGCGCGGTCAGGAACTCATAGTCGTCCCGGTCCCCATCCTTCATCGCCGTGAATTTTACGGTAGTCATATCGACCTTCCCGGCGAATAATTTATGCCGCTATCGGCGCCCGCTTGGTGAGGTTGAGCTTCTTGCGCACTTCTTCCGGGCCGATGATCCTGGCGCCCAGATTGGTGACGATGCTGGCGGCGCGTTCGACCAGCTGCGCGTTGGTCGCCAGCACGCCCTTGTCGAGCCACAGATTGTCTTCCAGGCCGACACGGACATTGCCGCCGGCCAGCACCGCCGCAGCGGCATAGGCCATCTGGTTGCGGCCGATGGCGAAGGCCGACCAGTTCCAGGTCGACGGCACGTTGTTGACCATTGCCATGAAGGTGTTGAGGTCGTCGGGCGCCCCCCACGGCACACCCATGCATAGCTGCACGAGCGCGTCGGGATTGAGCACTTTTTCCTCGACCAGCTGCTTGGCGAACCACAGATGGCCGGTGTCGAAGGCCTCGATCTCCGGTTTGACGCCGAGCGCCGTCATCATGCCACCCATGGCGCGTAGCATGCCCGGCGTATTCGTCATGACATAGTCGGCCTCGGCGAAATTCATGGTGCCGCAATCGAGCGTGCAGATTTCCGGCAGGCACTGGCGCACATGTTCCATGCGGTTGGTGGCGCCGCCCATGTCGGTGCCCTTCTCGTTGAGCGGCAGCGGCGCTTCCGGCGAGCCGAACACCATGTCGCCGCCCATGCCGGCGGTCAGATTCAGCACCACATCGACATTGGCCTCGCGAATGCGCTCGGTCACTTCGCGATAGAGATGCACGTCGCGCCTCGGCTTGCCGGTTTCAGGGTCCCGCACATGGCAGTGGACGATGGCAGCGCCGGCTTTGGCCGCATCGATGGCCGAATCGGCGATCTGCTTGGGCGAGCGCGGTACATGCGGGCTGCGATCCTGCGAGCCGCCGGATCCGGTCACGGCACAGGTAATGAAAACCTCACGGTTCATCGCAAGCGGCATGGAACTCTCCTCCGAAAGAAACAAGCCACAACAATGCCCGACTTGCCGGAAACTGTTTTGCGTTTTACGAAGCTTCCATGATGAAAAGCGAAAAACCGACCATCTTTCGTTCGGAACGCTCTCCACTCAAGGTGACGCTGCTGGTGTTTTCCGGCTCGTCGATCATGTGTGTCGCGTCAGCGGTCGATCCTTTGCGCGCCGCCAACCGCATCTCCGGCGAGACCTTGTTCGATTTCAAGCTGGTCTCGGTGACCGGCGAGGCTCCGGTCACCACCTGCGGCCTGCCGGTGGCGGTTAGCGGCCGCTTCGATGCGGGTGAGGCGACCGACGTTCTTGTCGTCGTCGCCGGCTTTGGCACCCAGAACTATGCGACATCGTCGCTGTTGTCAGGCCTGCGCCGGGCGGCGCGTACGGCCCGCGCGTGCGGCGGTGTCGAGGCCGGCACGTGGCTGGTGGCGCGCGCCGGCCTGCTGGAAGGGCGAAGCGCCACCACCCACTGGGAGGACATGGAGGATTTCTCGTCGGCCTTCCCTGGCGTCGACGTGCGCCCGGACCGCTACGTCATCGACGGGCCGGTGTTCACGTCTGGCGGCGCGTCGCCGACCTTCGACCTGATGCTGCATCTCATTCGCACGCGGCTCGGCATGGCCGTGGCGCTCGATGTCGCCAGCGTCTTCATCTACGACCAGGCACGTGCCGCGACCGACGCGCAGCCGCTGGTCTCGCTCGGTCGGCTCGATGGCTACGATCCGCGCCTGGCGCAGGCCATCCGGCTGATGGAATCGCATGTCGATCAGCCGCTGACCATAGAAGCGGTGGCCAAACGCGCCGGAGTGACGGCGCGAACCTTGGAAAGCATCTTTCGCAAGTCGATCGGCGAGACGCCGGGCGCCTATTATCTCAGGCTGCGCCTGGGTGTGGCGCGCCGGCTGGTGGTCGACACCAGGGTGGCGATGGCCGATATTGCTGGGCGGACCGGATTTTCGTCCGCCGCGGCGTTTTCGAGGGCATTTTCAAGGGCTTTCGGCGAAGCGCCGGTCAGGCTGCGCCGGGGCTGACGTGCATGTCGCCCAAAAGGACAACGACATGCACAGAAAGTTCAGGCAGCATTTTGGTGGTCGCTGCCGCCGTCGATCTGAGAGCGCATTTGCCTGGCAAGATGGGTCTCGAAACGGCTGGCAACGGCGCGGTCCCATTCGTTCGAGCGGCGCGTGCCATCCTTCGGATGCGGCATTGCCATCAGCCGGTCGATGATCGATTCGGCCTCGCCCGTTGAGAGCAGGGCGTCGATTTCACGTTCGTTCTGCATATCGGGTCGCCTCCTTCTTCCTCTCCCGCCACGAGCAGTCTTATACGAGATACGTGACGGCAGTTTGAAGGCAAGAGCGAGGTCATTGAAGGGCGTCAAAGGGCAAAAACCGTGTCGTCGCACCCGGCTTTGCGCAAAGTTTGTTCCCGTGTCTGGGCAGGTCAGGCCAAGGAGAGTTCTACAGCTGCTTTTCGACCAGCAGGCAGCCGAGGATCTATGCGATCCTCGGTGCCTGTCGCGAAATGGGCGACTGGAGCATTTCGCGGTTTCGCGGAAACGGCGAGCCGCTCTAACTCTTTGTTTTGACGCAATTCCAGACGGAAAACCGCTTCACGCTTTTCCTGGAATTGCTCCAGCAGAAGGCGATTGCCGCTCCAGAGGTGGCGGATATCGGTCCAGAGATCGACTTCACACGTATCGGTTGACGATGTTTTCCAGCAGTTCCTGGCGGCCCGACCTTGGCTGCGGCTCGATCTTCTTCTTGACGACACGCTCGGCGATGTCCTCCAGCGTGCGCTTGCCCGACAGCATCGCCTTGCCCTCGGCTGTGTTCCAGCCGGCATAGCGTTCGGCCAGCGGTGCCGACAGCGCCTTGTCCTCGACCATGCGGGCCGCGGCCTTGAGGCCACGTGCGCAAGAGTCCATGCCGCCGATATGGCCGATCAGCAGATCCTGCGGATCAAGCGACTGGCGGCGCAGCTTGGCGTCGAAATTGGTGCCGCCGGTCTTGAAGCCGCCGGCCTGCAGGACCTGGTAGTAGGCCAATGCCATTTCAGGCACGTTGTTGGGGAACTGGTCGGTGTCCCAGCCCGACTGATAGTCGTTGCGGTTCATGTCGATCGAGCCGAAGACGCCGAGCGCATTGGCCAGCGCCAGCTCGTGCTCGAAGGAATGGCCGGCCAGAATGGCGTGGCCTTGCTCGATGTTGAGCTTGACCTCCTTCTCCAGTCCGAAGCGCTTGAGGAAGCCGTAGACGGTCGCGACATCGTAATCATACTGGTGCTTGGTCGGCTCCTGCGGCTTCGGCTCGATCAGGATCGTGCCCTTGAAACCGATCTTGTGCTTGTAGTCGACGACGAGGCTGAGGAAGCGGCCGGCCTGCTCCTGCTCGCGTGCGAGGTCGGTGTTGAGCAGCGTCTCATAGCCCTCGCGCCCGCCCCACAGCACATAGTTCTCGCCCTTCAGCCGCTTGGTGACATCGATACAGCTTTTTACCGTCGCTGCCGCGTAGGCAAAGACATCCGGGTCGGGATTGGTGGCCGCGCCCGACATGAAGCGGCGATTGGAGAACAGGTTGGCAGTGCCCCACAAAAGCTTGACGCCGGTCTGCTTCATCTTTCCCGCGAAGTAGTCGGCGATCTCGTCGAGGCGTGCCGCACTCTCGGAAAAGTCCTTGCCCTCCGGCCGTACATCGGCGTCGTGGAAGCAGAAATAGGGCGCACCGAGCAGCGAGAACATCTCGAAAGCGACGTCTGCTTTCAGTTTCGCCAGTTCCATCGTGTCGACACCGCCGGCCTTGGGGAACCACGGCCGGTCGAAGGTCTGGCCGCCGAACGGATCGCCGCCCGGCCAGGCGAAGGAATGCCAGTAGGCTACCGCAAAGCGCAGATGGTCTTCCAGCCGCTTGCCGGCCACCACCTCGTCCGGATTGTAGAACCGGTAGGCCAGCGGATTGGTCGAATCCGGCCCTTCATATTTGATCTTCTTGATGTCGCCGAAAAATCCGCTGCTCATGTTTTTTCCTCTCGAATTGTTCGCTCTGATTACCTCAGGCGTAATTGGTTTCGTTCGTCCGCTGGTCGAAAAGGCTCGTGTCAAAACAGTCAGACAAGGGAGACACGCCATGACCGACCTCAACAAGATCGCCCAAAGTTACATCACCGCCTGGAACGAAAGTGATGCCGGCCGTCGGGCCGACTTGCTCAAGGCAGCATTCACCGAAGACGTCAGCTATCGCGACCCGCTCATGCAGGGCGATGGCCATGCGGGTGTCGCGGCACTCATCGACGGCGTGCAGCAGCGATTTGCCGGCTTCCGGTTCTCGCTGAAGGGCACGCCGGACGGTTTTGCCGACAAGATCCGCTTCTCGTGGAATCTCGGTCCGGAGGGCACCCCTTCGGTGATCGAAGGCACCGACATCGGCGTCATCGAGAACGGCCGACTGAAGAGCGTCACCGGTTTTCTCGACAAGGTGCCGGCGCAGTGAGGTTTTGCTGCTAGGGCGGCCGCTAGGCGCCCCCCTCTGGCCTGCCGGCCATCTCCCCCTCAAGGGGGGAGATTGGCTGTCACGCTGGCCTTCGCCAATCACCAAAGTTGAAAAAAGTGCGGCGCCGTCAATGCTGCCAATCTCCCCCCTTGAGGGGGAGATGGCCGGCAGGCCAGAGGGGCGCGCGTTCAAGCTCACGCCGTGGCGACCTTGACTGCCGGGTACAGCGCCCGGTAGCGCTGATAGGCATCCGCATAGACGCCGCCAAGTGCGGCGTCCGGTTCGATCGTGGCATCGGTCCTCGGTGCCGTGCAGATTTCAAGCGGGTCGGCATCCGTCGCCGCGATCAGGCCGAGCCGCGCGGCGCCAAAGGCGGCGCCGAAGTCGCCGTCGGCGGGAATGTCGACAGGCAGTTGAAGCGCGGTGGCAATCGCCTTCAGCCAGAAGCGCGAGCGCGAACCGCCGCCGATCGCCGTCACCCGCGTCAAGGTCGTGCCGGCCGTGGCCAGGGCTTCGAAGCTGTCACGGAAGGCAAAGGCGACGCCTTCGAGCACCGCCTGGGTCAGCACGGCACGGCTCGATTCATGCGCCAGCCCGGTGAACGCGCCGCGAATGGCGGAATCATTGTAGGGTGTGCGCTCACCCGAGAGATAAGGCAGGAAGGACACGCCGCTGGGCGCCCTCAGCGTGTCGCCGAGTTCGGCGGTCAGTTCGCCGGCGCCTTTCCCGGTGATCTCGGACAGCCAGTTCAGCGAATCGGTTGCCGACAGGATGACGCCCATCTGGTGCCAGGTGTCCGGAAGCGCGTGGCAGAAGGTATGCACGGCACTAGCCGGGTTGGGCAGGTAGGCGGCGTTGGCGGCAAACAACACGCCCGATGTGCCGAGCGAAACGAAGGCGTGGCCGGCGCCGACCGTGCCCATGCCGCAGGCCGAGGCCGCATTGTCGCCGGCACCGCCGGCGATGGGAATGCCGGCCGGAACGCCCCATCTCGAGGCCAGTTCGGCACGCAGCGCGCCTGCCCTCTCAGTGCCCTCGACCAGGGACGGCATTTGCTTTTCATCGAGCGATGTCGCGGCGAGCAGCTCGGTACTCCAGCGCCGCTTGCCGACATCGAGCCAGGACGTGCCGGCAGAATCCGACATTTCCGAAATGTGTTCGCCGCTCAGCCAGAGCCGCAGGAAATCCTTGGGCAACAGCACTTTTGCGACCTTGGCGAAGACAGCTGGCTCGTTGTTCTTCACCCAGGCAAGCTTCGGCGCGGTGAAACCGGGAAACACGATGTTGCCGGTCAGCGCGCGGAAGCGCGGATCGGCATCGAGGAAGGCGGCCTCGGCGTGGCTGCGTGTATCATTCCACAGGATGCAGGGACGCAGCACCTTATCGGCGGCATCGAGCAGCGTCGCACCGTGCATGTGGCCGGACAGGCCGATGCCTTTGACCGCGGCGAGCTCCGCGGGATGCTTGGCTTTGAGGTCGGCAATCGCCTCTTCGCAAGCGCGGATCCAGTCGTCGGGATTCTGTTCCGACCAGCCTGGATGTGGCCGCGACACGTCGATCGACGCATGGCCGGAACCGATGACGGTTTGCCCGGCATCGATCAGCAGCGCCTTGACGCCCGACGTCCCGAGATCGAGGCCGAGATACATGCTTTCCTCCCTTGCCGTTAATTTTTTCGAGTCCCGAAAAAATCTGGCTTGTCAGTTTTTAAGACAAGATCGATCGCGGGTCAATTCTCTGACAAATTGGTCTCGGATAAATTGGCCGCGCGCCGAGAAAGCAGCGCCGACAGTGGACTGCCGGGCCGCGCCATTCCCCGTTCGGCCGTGAGCGCCCTGGCAAGCGCACCGTCACCGGCGCGCAGGACCGCCTCGATCAGCGTCAGGTCGATGACGTCGCGTTGGGCGTGGCTGCCGCCGAAACGGTGGGCGATCGCCCGTATCGGCCGGATCAGGCGCACGGTCTCGGCATAGTTGCCCTCGCCAAAGGCCTTGATGGCGAGCGTCAGGGGATGGCCGACATCCCTGGTGAAAGCCGCATTGTCGTCGCTGCCGCCCATCGCCTCGCGTTGAGCCTCGAGCAAGGTCTGGGCCGGGGCGTCGAGCCCGGCGCCGACGAACGCCATCATCGCGTGGGCGTCGTTGAAGGCATAATTGCCGGCCCCGGCCTTGCGCCAGTTGGCGGCGAGCCCCGCCCAGCGGTCGCCGACATCGATGCCGCCAAGGTAAAGCCGCCACAGGATTGCCGACGCGTCGACCATGTTGAGCGCCATGGTTGACTGCCCGCCATAGATGGGTCCGTCATAGAGCGCCAGCACCTCGTCTGTCTCGCCGAGATCATAGTGGAACAGCGCCAGGTGCCACCAATTGTGCACCTGCAGAAAGCTTTCCCTTGTCCACGCCTCGGGATCGGCGCGCATCCAGGCAATACCATCCCTTTGCCGGCTTTGCATTTCCATGACATGAGCGACGGCATGCTGCGCCCACCCGTCGCGCGGCTCCATGTCGACTGCCGCGCGGCCAAGCTGCTCGGCCCTGATATAGTCAGCCATCTCCTCAAGTCCGAACGCCTGCATGCCGAGCATGGCGTGGTAGCCAGGCATGCCGCTTTGCCATGATGGCAGGGCACGGGCGATGCGATCACGCAACATGCGGGCATTGCCGGTGAAGAAATCGATCTGGTGGCCGACCTGCAGCGCCAGCCCGTCGCGAGGGGTCTCGATGGTGACATCCTCAAGAATGCGGCTGGCTTGATGCCAGCGTCCGTTGGCGAGATGGCCAAGGGCAGCGACATGCGCCTGCTCGCGCGTGGTCGCGGCAAGTGGCAATGCGGCCTGATGGCAAGCCTTGGCTACGTCCGTCGCCTCTCGCTCGGTGGCGAGGCCGAAAAGGTAGCCCTTGAAGACATGCGCCATGACGAAGCCGGGAGCTTCTGTGATGGCGCGGTCGATGGAGGCCACGGGATCGCCGATGAAGCACTGCAGTTCACGCACTGCCTGGCAGTAGGGCGCGAACCCCGCCTGCGTGGCACCCGAAAATGTCAGGCCCAATGCGTCCCTGATTGCCATGCAATGTCCTTCGATCGACCATTGACTGGCCGTTCGATGCTTCGGCCCAGGGCGATCCTAACGCATGGGCCACGGGCACGCCAACCGCGCGCTGCGCCGGTCTAGCCGCGGGGCAGGCAGGTGAGGGGCAGCGCAATCGCTGCGTGATGAGCGAATCCAACCCTACCTCAATTGCCGGAACGCATTGCCACCGTGGCGATGCCGGCGCCGACCAGCAGGGTGCCGCCGGTGCGGTTGAAGACGCGGATTGCCTTGGGATTGCGCACGACGTTGCGTGCGCGTGCCGCGATCAGCGCATAGCCGAAGGCGTTGGCGAAGGCGAGAGCCAGGAACGTCGTCTCGAAGATCAGCATCTGCGTCCAGAAATCGGCATGCCGGTCGAGGAACTGCGGCAGGAAGGCGACGAAGAAGGTGATGCTCTTCGGGTTGAGCGCGGTGACCAGCCAGGCATGTGCCATCATCTTGGCCGACGACACCGCATCGGTGCGCGGTTCGGCTTTCAGAGCGCCACCGGCGCGGAACAGTTTCACGCCGAGATAGATCAGATAGCCGGCGCCGATCAGCTTCAGGATGGTGAAGACGGTCGCCGAAGCGGCCAGCAGCGCGCCGACGCCCAGCATCGACAAGGTCATCGCGGTGAAGTCGCCCAGCGCCACGCCGACGGCCATCGGCAGTGCGGTGCGCCAGCCCTGGCCCAGCGCATAGGACACGACCAGAAGGATGGTGGGACCCGGAATGATGAGAAGGATCGTCGATGCGGCAGCGAAGGCGGCCCAGTTTTCGAAGGACATGCTCGTCTCCTTTGAGCGTAAAGAAGAGGATAAATCCTTGCGTCCGGGAGAATGTAAAGAGGCGATTTCCCTAATTTCGCCAACGGCAGACCGGCGTCAGTTCGCGCCGCTCAGCGTGCTCATTATTTCGGCCAGGCTGACACTGGCACCGAGAACGGTTGCCGCCGCGACAATGGCAGCGGCAAAAGCTTGATGTCGGTCTTTAAGGTCTTGCATATGGAGGCACCCGCTGACCCCTGAGCGATAGGAAACGCCGGCGGCGGGATCATGACCCGCCGAGGTCTTTTGTGCAGCAGGTCTCGGTCAACGGATCGCGCAGAAGGTCGATCGCCCATGGGCAATGCGCGAACTCAGGCTGTGCAAGGTCTTCACGCTTTATCAACCATGAATGATGAAAATGACTGCCATCCGGCCGGACCGTGCTTCCCGCCGACAGCGTGGGGTTTGGGTATATGCGCGAGTTGCCGCAAGGTCTGACGCCGCCGCAGAATGGCGACACAATCGAAGCCGATCATCGTCTTTCCCGCCGGGCTATCCTGTCCGGGGCAGGCGCGCTGGCGCTGCTTAGCGTCGCCGGCTGCTCGACCTCGGGCGGCAGCCTGCCGGCGCTGGAGCTCGACGACGTCTCCACCGGTTCGGTGCCGCCGATGCGGCCGGCGATCAGCGTCGACAAGAACGTCACCAGCCCCGGCGTGATGTATGCCGCACTGACGGATGGCGGCTTCAACGTCCCGCAAGTGCCGTATCTGAAGGTCAAGCCGGAATTCCGCCGCCAGATCGTCGTCGACACCACAGGCGAGGCGCCCGGGACCATCGTTGTCCATCTCAAGGAGCGCATGCTCTATCTCGTCCAGCCGGGTGGGGATGCCATCCGCTATGGCGTCGGCATCGGCAAGGACGGTTTCCGCTGGTCCGGCCGTGCCAACATCCAGTATGGCAGGGAATGGCCCACCTGGACGCCGCCGCCAGAGATGATCGCCCGCAAGCCCGAACTGGTGAAATGGCAGGCGGGCCAGCCCGGCGGCCTCACCAATCCGCTCGGCGCGCGCGCCCTCTACATCTATCAGAACGGCAAGGACACCGGCTATCGCATCCACGGTTCGCCCGAATGGTGGAGCATTGGCCAGGCGATGTCGTCGGGTTGCGTGCGTCTGATCAACCAGGACATCATCGACCTCTACAGCCGCGTCTCCAAGAAAAACCCGGTCGTCGTCGTCTGACACGCCGCCCGCCCCACTCTTCCGTTGCGCGATAGCGAAAGACAGGCGAATGTGCCTTCGAATTCATCGCTCGGGAGACGTCGGGAATGGCCGGAACTTTTGTCATCGCGCAGGGCGGCGGCCCAACCGCCGTCATCAACCAGACGGTGGTCGGGGCGACGCTGGAGATCCGCAAGCGGCATCCCGGTGCCAAGGTCCTCGGTTCCATCCACGGCGTGCGCGGCATCCGTGACGGCAACTATGTCGACCTTTCCACGATTCCCGAGGACCGGCTGCGGCTGATCGCCGGCACGCCAAGTGCCGCCCTTGGCTCGACCCGCGACAAGCCGGATGCCGCCTATTGTGAGGTCATCCTCAACGGATTGAAGAAGGCAGGCGCCGACGCCTTCATCTATATCGGCGGCAACGACACGTCGGGCACGCAGCAGATCCTGACCGATGCCGCGGGCGGCATGATCGCTTTCGTCCATGCGCCAAAAACCATCGACAATGACCTCGAGGAAAACGACCACACGCCGGGCTTCATTTCGGCGGCCGAGTTCGTGGCTGGTGCCTTTCTGTCTGTCGACCTCGATTTTCGCGCTCTGCCCGGCATCTATGTCGGCATCGTCATGGGCCGGCATGCCGGCTTCCTGACCGCAGCCGCGGCAGCATGGCAGGTTGACCCCGACAGCGGCCCGCATCTGGTCTATGTGCCGGAGCGCCCGTTCTCGGCCGCCGGCTTCATCGACGACGTGCGCGCCACGCTCGATCGCCACAAGCGCTGCATCGTCGCCGTTTCGGAAGGCGTCAGCACCGCCGACGGCAAAGCGCTGGTCGAAAGCCTGGTGCCGCCGGACAAGCTCGAGCGCGACGCGCATGGCAACGTCAAGCTGTCGGGCAGCGACCTGCCGGCCGCACTTGAGCGCGCGCTGGCCGAAGGCCTGCCCGGCAAGCGGGCCCGCGTCGACGCACTCGGCTACATGCCGCGCGGCTATGTCGGCGCCATCAGCGCGGTCGACGCGCAGGAGGCTTTCGATGCCGGCGCTTTCGCCGTCACCGTCGCTGAACAGGGCGGCGGCTCGGTGGCGCTGCAATTTGACGGCAGCAAAACGGTGCTGAAGAAGGTGCCGCTGAAGAACGTCGCCGGCAAGACCCGCCATATGCCGGACGATTTCATGAAGCCCGATGTCAATCAGCTGTCCGATGCCGGCATGGCTTATCTCAAGCGGCTGGTGCCGGAAAAATACAAGGTCGGGAAGCCGTTCGTCTGATGCCTGGCTCATACCTGATGCCTGGCTTTCACCTGATGCCGGGCCACAGCTGATGCCGGAGTGGTTCAGCAAAAGCATTGTCGACCACAAGACGACGATGCTGACCGAGCCGTTCGTGCATACCTATGTGCGTGCCAATATCTGGCATCTGCGCGGCCGAGATGCCGACCTTCTGGTCGACACCGGCATGGGTATCTGTCGGCTCGCGCCGGAGATCGACACGCCCGACGGCAAGCCGCTGCTGGTCGTCGCCACCCACATTCATCTCGACCATGTCGGCTCAATGCACGAATTTCCGTGGCGAGCAGGGCCAAGGCACAGCGCGGAGCAGTTCGCGAGCATGGATGAGGCGGCGACCTACGCCTACATGTTCCACGATCTCGACGGCGCCGTCTCGAAGCTGCCTGCGCCGGGCTGGAAGGCGGCCGACTACAAGATCCCGCCCGCACCGCTGACGCGAACCCTGGACGAGGGCGACATCGTCGATCTCGGTGACCGGCAATTCCGTGTGCTGCATCTGCCCGGCCATTCGCCGGATTCGATCGCGCTGTTCGACGAGGCCGATGGCCTTTTCTTCAGCGGTGACGCCATCTACGACGACACGCTGATCGACGACCTGCCGGATTCGGATCGATCGGCCTACATCAGTACGATGCAGCGCCTGCTCGACCTGCCGATCCGCGTCGGCCATGGCGGCCACGGACCGAGCTTCGACAGCAAGCGCATGCACGACATTGCCACTGCCTATCTCGGACGAACCGGCGGGATCTGAGCCCCCGGCGGGCAGGGAAGACTGGCCCGTCGCCTGACGACATCGTGACCGCCGTCACTCCGGAAATTAAATCTTCGTAAGGTGGCCCGGAATCCCTAAATCGGGCCAAGCTGCGCCCTAGATTCAGAGCTGTCGATCCGGTCCGGCTGCCGTGCCAGGCGAGACAGGCAATCGCGACGTTCGACACGCCGAATGGCCGGTCTTCCGCACAAGGAGACCTCCACGGCGACCGATCAACTCTCGCCCGGACAAACGACCATGTCAGACATAATTCGCAGACATCGCGTCGCGGCCTTGCTGGGCGCTGCGCTGATCGTATCCCCCTTCGTCATGTCTTTCGCCCAAAGCGAGGGCAACACCGTTCCGACGACCCAGACACCGGTCGCCGGCCTCACCGCTCCCAACGGCTCGTTCGCTCCCATCGTGGCGGCCGACAAGCCGGCGGTGGTAACGATCACCACTGTCACGAAGGCAGAGCCTGGAACGACGAGCGATGCCTCTCCGTTCGACGGCGGCTCGCCTTTCGACGACTATTTTCGTCAGTTCTTCGGTGACCAGGGCATGCCGATGCCCAAGACACCGCCACAACAGCAACCGCAGCGTGCCGAAGCACTGGGTTCCGGCTTCCTCGTGGGCGCGGATGGTATCATCGTCACCAACAATCACGTGATCGATGGTGCCACCTCGATCAAGGTTGCGCTCGATGACGGCACCGAACTCCCCGCCAAGCTGGTCGGCCGCGATGCCAAGAACGATCTCGCCGTCCTCAAGGTCAAGGCGGACAAACCCCTGCCAACCGTCAAATGGGGTGATTCCGACAAGCTCATGCCAGGCGACCAGGTATTGGCCTTCGGCAACCCGTTCGGCATCGGCACCACTGTCACCGCAGGCATCGTTTCGGCGCGCGGCCGCGATCTGCACAGCGGCCCGTTCGACGACTTCATCCAGATCGACGCCCCGATCAACCACGGCAATTCCGGCGGCCCGCTGATAGATGTCGCCGGCAATGTCGTCGGTATCAACGCGGCGATCTATTCGCCCAATGGCGGTAGCGTCGGCGTTGGCTTCGCCATCCCGTCCGACCAGGCCCGGAAGGTGGTCGCCAAGCTGATGAAGGACGGCTCGATCCAGTATGGCTATCTCGGCGTCGAGATCCAGCCGGTGACGGCGGATGTGGCGAGCGCAATTGGCCTCGATCATGCCGCCGGCGCGCTGGTTTCGCGGGTCAATGACGGTTCGCCCGCCGCCAGGGCCGGAGTCGAGGCCGGCGACGTCATCACCAGCTTTGCCGGACAGGATGTGAAGGATCCCAAGGACCTGTCGCGGGCGGTCGCCGATGTCGCGCCCGGCGCCAGAGAAACACTGAACATCTGGCGCAAGGGCAAGGCCGTGGATATTTCCGTCGATGTCGGGCGCAACACCGACGACGTGAAGACCGCGTCATTGGAAGACGGGTCCGGCGCGCCTGGCGTCGGGCAAGGCTCACGCGTCGCGGCGATCGGGCTTGGCCTGATGGACATCACCCCTGACATTCGCGAGCAGATGAATCTCGCCCACAATCAGCGCGGTGCGATCGTTGCCAGCGTCAATCCCGACAAGGCTGCCGCGGCTTCCGGAATCCAGGCAGGTGACATCATCGTCGCCGTCAATCAGGTGCCGGTGAAGAGCGCCAGGCAGGTCACCCAGGCGATTGCCCAGGCTGGCAAGTCCGGCAAGAAGTCGGTGCTGTTGCTGGTCGAGCGGGACGGAGGCCAGATCTATGTCGCGGTGCCGTTCGCCAATGGCTGACGCGAGGCGCTGAACTGAATGCAAAGCCGGCAGGCTCGCCGGGCCTGCCGGCTTTGTGCGCCAAGATTTCAGTTGCCCGCAGCGGCATCATCGAGAAAACTGCGACAGGTTGATGGATGCCTGCCGCAGAGGAATTACCGCGATGGTCACCCGAGGTTTCTCTTCAGGACGGCGCCCGCCAACCGATGACGATGCGCGCATACCGCCCGGCCAATATCTCGAACAGGGTTTTCCGGTACTGTCGGCCGGTCCGACGCCGCGCGTGCGCACGGAGGATTGGTCGTTCACGTTGAAGCATGCGCCACGGCCGATCAAGAAGTGGAACTGGGCTGAATTCAACGCGCTGCCGTTGACCAAGATGACACGCGACATCCATTGCGTGACCGCGTGGACCAAGTTCGACACGCCGTGGCAGGGCGTGCTGGTCGACGATATCCTTGCCGACGCGGGTTTGGAGCCGCCGACCGGCTTCACGCTGGCGCACGCGTTCGACGGGTACACCACCAATGTGCCGGTAAAGGATCTTACCGGCGGCAAGGCCATGGTGGCGCTGCTCTACGAAGGCGAGCCGATTGCGCCGGACCATGGCGGCCCGGCAAGGCTGCTGGTGCCGCACCTCTATTTCTGGAAGTCTGCCAAATGGCTGAACGGCCTGCAATTCACGACGCGCGACGAACCCGGTTTCTGGGAATTGCGCGGCTATCACATCTATGGTGATCCATGGCGCGAACAGCGCTATACGGGCGATCCATGAGCGCTGTGGCAGCAGTGCAATCGCCCTGGCAGACGGCCGGGATCGTCCGCATCGAAAAACGCACGCCGCGTGTTACCAGCTTCTTTTTCCGGCCATCGCGGCCGTTTGCCTACCGCGCCGGGCAACATGTCGATGTCAGGCTGACGGCACCGGATGGTTACCAGGCGCGTCGCTCCTACTCCATTGCCTCCGCGCCCGAGACGGTTGGCGCGATCGAACTGGCGATCGAGAAGCTCGACGATGGCGAGGTTTCGCCCTTCTTCCACGAGGTCGCGGCGATTGGTGACGAAATCGAACTTCGCGGACCGCTCGGCGGGCATTTCGTCTGGCCAGAAGATGTGGGCGGACCGCTTGTGCTTGTCGGCGGCGGTTCCGGCGTCGTGCCCTTGATGTCGATGGCTCGCCATCGCGCCGCGCGCAATTCGACAGTGCCCGTCGTTCTGGTCTTTTCAGCCCGGATCTGGGACGAAGTGATCTTTCGCGACGAACTGATCGCCCTCGACGACCGCAGGGACGGGTTCGACCTAGTGCTGACACTGACACGCGAAGCCGCCCGGCGCCCGGCCGATTATGCGCGGCGGGTGGACGTCGCGATGATGGCGCAAGCAATGGCGCGGCTGCCCGAGCCGCCTGGTCTCGCCTTTGTCTGCGGCTCCAACGCGTTTGTATCAGTCGCCGCCCAGGCGCTGATTGATGCCGGCGTTGCAGCGGGAAACATTCGCACCGAGCGCTACGGAGTTTGAATGGACGTTGTTAACGCATGTGGTCTTGGCGCTGACAGTTCGTGAAAGATGGTATTGCCACGAGGATGAAGATGGCCACTCCTGTTACGGCAAAGGGACAAGTGACCATTCCCAAACCGGTCCGCGATCTCCTTGGAATCGTCCCGGGCAGCAGAGTGGATTTCCGACGCGCTGCCGATGGCAGCGTGGTGCTGCCTCGCGTTGACAAAGAGCCGCCTGCGAGCCGCTTCGCCAAGTTGTGCGGCCATGCCGGCGAGGAGCTCACGACCGACGCGATCATGGCACTGACGCGTGGCGAAGCGTGACGCTGGTCGACACCATGTTCTGCTCGACCTCGTTACGGACGATCCGACCTGGGCGGACTGGTCGGTTGCACAGCTCGAGGCAGCGAGCCTCGATGGACCATTGTTGATCAATGATGCGGTCTATGCCGAGCTTGCTGTTCGCTACATCAGCGTCGAGGATCTCGACGCATTTCTGGATGCGACCGGCCTCGAAATGGCTCCGATGCCAAGAGCAGCTCATTTCCTGGCCGGGAAGGTATTTACACAGTACCGCCGATCAGGAGGATCCAGGATTGGCGTGTTGCCCGACTACTTCATTGGCGCCCATGCCGCGGTCGCTCAGCTTCCGCTTCTGACCCGCGATGTCGGTCGATACCGGACCTATTTCCCGTCTTTGAGACTGATCACTCCGGACTCCTGAAATGGCACCAACCGCCGGTCACGCCTCGATTTCGAGCGCCGAAAGCGGTTTTGAGCAACAGGCAAGGATAAAACCGTCGTCGATTTCATGATCGAGGATGCCGCCATTGTGGCTCATCTCGACGTCGCCCGCGACCTTTTTCACCTTGCAGGTGCCGCACAGGCCGAACTCGCATGCAGCGGGAATCCGCACGCCTGAGGCCCGCGCGGTCTGCAGGACGGTTTGGCCGGCGACGCAGTCGGCATCGACATCCGAAAGCGAGAATCGGATCGGTGTCACGGCTTCGATCGGGGCGACGGCGTCGTCTCCCGCCGGCAAAGCGAACGGCGCCGGGATCTCCTCCACGGCCGGCGCCGCAAAGCTCTCCTGATGGTATTTCGTCATGTCGAAGCCGGCGGAGTCCAGCATGCCGCGCACGGCGCGCATGAAAGGATCGGGGCCGCAGCAGAAGATTTCGCGCTCGCGGAAATCGGGCGCCAGCAGCGGCAGCCTGATGGCGTCGATGCGGCCCATATGGCCGAACCAGCCCTCTCGGCTCGAACGCTCCTCGATCATGAAACCGAGCGACAAGCCCGGCATACGGCTGCCGAGCAGTTCGAGCTCCTTGCGGAAAATGATCTCTTCCGGGCGGCGCGCGCAATTGACGAAGCCGACATCGGTCCATGGCGCACAGTCGTTCAGCCAGCGCAGCATCGACATCATCGGCGTCACGCCCGAACCGGCCGAAATGAACAGATATTTAGCCGCCGGGTGACTGTGCAGCGAAAAATCGCCGGTCGGCCCATAGGCCTTGACGTGCGAGCCGGGCGTCAGATGGTCAAACATCCATCGCGTGCCGGTGCTGCCGGCTTGCGCCTTCACCGTCACTGCGATCGAGAACGGCCGCGATGGCGAGGACGACAGCGTATAGGTGCGCATCAGCGGCCCGTCCGCGGTCGGCAGTTCCAACGTCACGAACTGGCCCGGCTTGTAGCGGAACCAGGTCTGGTTGTCGGAGCGGAAGGTGAAGGTCTTGACGTCAGGCGCTTCGTCGCTGACGCCGATCACCTCCAGCACCTGCAGCCTGTCGTTCCAGGGCGTCATCTGGTCGAGATGGCGATAGAGGCCAAGATCCGTCATCGCATTCATCCTCTCTTGTCCCTCATGTCTTGTGCATGTGATGCAACTAGGCGACGCTGCGCAGCGCCGGCCTTCCGCCTTCGGCGAGGCGCGGGCCGATGAACGACGCGTACCATTCGACGAACTGGATCACGCCGCCCTCATGCAGCTCCGAATAGGGGCCCGGTTCATAGGCGGGCGACAGGATGCCGAGGGCGTTTTCCTCAACGATGCG
This sequence comes from Mesorhizobium sp. M0276, assembly GCF_040321755.1. Lineage (NCBI taxonomy): Bacteria > Pseudomonadati > Pseudomonadota > Alphaproteobacteria > Hyphomicrobiales > Phyllobacteriaceae > Mesorhizobium > Mesorhizobium sp. M0276. The sequence continues at coordinate 22,843 of NZ_JAMYSC010000007.1, forward strand.
GCGGTCCTGGTCGTTGGTTTCGGTCCACACATGGGTAAGGTCTTCGATGGTGTAGTCGACACCCTCGACCGCGTCCTTGTGCACCAGCCATTTCGTCGTCACCGCCGTTTCCGTGGCGCTGATCGGCACCACCCGGAACGTCACCGCGTGATCGATGAGGATATGGTTCCATGTCGTCGGATAGTGATAGTGCATCAAGGTGCCGATGCGGTCGGCGGAGACAGCGTCGGAGAGGTTCTTCTTCACCGCCAGTTTGCCGGTCATGGTGTAGCTGACGGCATCGCGCAGCAGCGGCGCGCGGGTGGCGCGATACTGCCCGGCCGGATCGATGCGGAACTTGCTCGGCAGGCCTGATGCCTCGCATTTGGCCCAATGCGCGACCATTTCGGGGTCGCTGTCGGCGCCGTTGACGCCGGTCACGGTCGGAGCCTCGGGGAAGGTCTTGCACAACTCGGGATGATTGGCGACGCAGTGATAGCACTCGCGGTTGTTTTCCCAGACCAACTTCCAGTTGCCCTTCTCGATGATCGTGCTCTCGAAGGCGACCTTTGCTTCCCGCAACCGGTGCGGCAGCAGATAAGGTTCGATCATCGCCCGCATCGGCGCGAAATCCGCTGGCTCCTTGGCCAGGCAGATGAAGATATAGCCGCCGACGCTCTCGCAGGCGACCGGCTTCAGACCGAACTCACTCTTGTCGAAACCGTCGGCCATCTGACGGGCGAACAGCAGGCGGCCGTCGAGCTCATAGGTCCACTGGTGATAGGGGCAGACGAGCTTTGCCGCAGTACCCTTGTCGGTGTTGCAGACGCGACTGCCGCGATGGCGGCAGGAATTGTGGAAGGCGTTGATCTTGCCTTGCTGGTCACGGACAAGAACAACCGGATAGTCGCCGATCTGCACAGTAATGTAGCTGCCCGGCTTCGGCAGCTCGCAATCATGGCCGATGAACAGCCAATCGCGATACCAGATCAGCTCCATGTCCAGCTTGAAGTAGTCTGGATCGGTGTAGAAGGGCTGCTCTAGCGAAAAGCCTTGCCGACGGCTGTTCAAGCGCCTCAGCATGTCGTTGCGAATATCCATGTCCTGTCCTCGTTATCTAAGGACTGAACTGGTGGTGACGGAGGAAGGATTGGACGCAGGCCGGCGAGGCGCCGGGCATGCACTATCCACCTCTTGATCGCCCACCGCGATCAGTCGAGTCTAGAAATCTCGGGCTGGTTTCCGGGCTTTGGAGTTGTCCTTGCGGACGATCGCGACACCTTCCCAGGCAGTTGCCCAGTGGTCTCCCGTTGCGACTTGAACTCCACCACCGTTGCGGGGGCAGCGCCGGATTTTGACCGGCTTCCCAATTCTCCGCCCCGTCGTCACGAAGCGGCACCTGAGATGGCATGATCTAACCACGATCGCTGGCGCGTCATCGGCATGAAAACGACATCGTATCCATGCGGCGCGACACGCGTGCGAAACGTTCGGGTTGGCGATTGCCGGGCTGAAATCCTATCTCTTCGGCAGCCATCGCCACTTGCAATCTCCTCGAAAGCCGACCCCTTGCCGGCGGCCAAAAAGGCTAACGGTTTCGAAAAGTGACTATTAGCTGATTCTAAAATCGAACCGAACGGTTCGTTTCTGTTGACGGTGCGTGCAGGACGTTGTGAACGCCGGGCCTTGGCAACAGTTGGTGATCCAGCGGACGGTTTTGCTTAAACCATTGAAAAATAGAAATAATAAGTAGCGTGTGGAAGCCCTTGGCACAATTTCAAGTAGCGGATTCATGGTCCACACGGAACAACTTCGTGATTGGAAAAGGCGAGGATGCCCTCCCACATCGGGGCTGTCCGAACGACGCGATTTCATTTCCAAGACACGCCGCTAGACGGACGAAAAGAAGATACTGGAGTACAAAAAATGAAAAAGATCATTCTCACTGCCGCCGCCGTTCTGGCCATTTCCGGCAGCGCCTTCGCTAATGGCAGCGACCACTACGGTTCGAACACCCCGGCAGCCACTGCCGTCGACAGCTCGTACACCGCTTCGGTCAAGAAGTCCGAACCGGCTGCTCAGACGCCTGCCCAGGGCAGCGACCGTAACCTCTTCGGCCACTAACAACCAATTCCCAGTTGACGGCGGGTTCGCCCGCCATCCTGGCGAAATCCAGAAAATTCAGGAGACTTGAAATGAAGAAGATCATTCTTGCTACCGCCGCCGTTCTGGCCATCTCGGGTAGCGCTTTCGCCGCTAGCGACAACTATGGTTCGAACGGCGCCAACCAGCCTGCCACCACCGCCGTCGACAACTCGTACACGGCTTCCGTCAAGAAGTCGGAGCCGGCCACGCAGGCGCCTGTCAACCATGGCAGCGACCGCAACCTGTTCGGCAACAACTAACATCCGATCAAAACCAACATCCGACAGCGATGCTGCGGGTTAACCCGCAGCATCGAATTCGAGAATACGGAGTGTCAAAAATGAAAAAGATTGTTCTTACTGCCGCCGCTCTTCTGATTGCCGCCGGCAGCGCCTATGCCCGCAACGACAACGTTGGTGGCACCGATATCAACAAGCTGGCGACCTCCAACGTCGACACCACGCCGACGTCTTCGGTGCGCGACACCGGTTCGCCGGTCTACAAGCTGCTCAATTCGTCGGGCGACGTACCGAAGTCCGCCCCTCAGGGCAGCGACCGGAATCTCTTCGGCCGCTAACAGCCGAAGCTGATCTCCAAACAAGAGCGGCGGGCAGGCCCGCCGCTCTTGTTTTTGCAACGTGCAGTCTCATCATGGAACCTCAGGCCGCCTTAGCCTCTGCTTCGTGAAGCGCGAAGGACCGCCCATCCGTGTCGAAGATATGCAGGTCTTCGGCATTGGCGCTCAGCCGCAATGTCGAGCCGCGCTTGACCTCGACATTGCCGGGCAGCTTGGTCACCAGTGGCAGATCGGCGCGGCCGATGTCGACATAGACAAGCTGGACCTCGCCGAGCTGCTCGACATAGTCGACCGTCCCTTCGAACAGATAGTCCGCACCGCTGGCAATGATCAGGTCCTCCGGCCGCACGCCAAAGCTCACCGCGGCGCCCTTTGCCGAAGCAGGGGTCGTGATCGGCACGGTTGCCTTGCGCCCGCCGACATGGCTGACGACAGTCGGGTTTCCGGTCCTTTCGATGGTCGCCGGCAGGATGTTCATGGCCGGCGAGCCGATGAACTGGGCAACGAACAGATTGCCGGGCTTCTTGTAGAGATCCATAGGCGTGCCGACCTGCTCGATATGGCCTTCCTTGAGCACAACGATGCGGTCGGCCAGCGTCATCGCCTCGACCTGGTCATGGGTGACGTAGATCATGGTCGTGGCGGGCATCGATTCCTTGAGCTTGGCGATTTCGATGCGGGTGGCGACGCGAAGTGCGGCGTCAAGGTTCGACAGCGGCTCGTCAAACAGGAACACCTTCGGATTGCGCACGATGGCGCGGCCAATGGCGACGCGCTGGCGCTGTCCGCCCGACATCGCCTTGGGCAAGCGGTCGAGATATTTCGTCAACTGCAGGATTTCCGCCGCCTGGCGTACGCGCCGGTCGATCTCGGCCTTGTTCTCCTTCCCGATCTTCATCGAGAACGCCATGTTGTCGTAGACGGTCATGTGCGGGTACAGCGCGTAGGACTGGAACACCATGGCGATGCCCCGCTTCGACGGCGGCACGTCGTTCACGACCTCGCCGGCTATTCTGAGCTCGCCGGAGGTGATTTCCTCGAGCCCGGCGATCGACCTCAGCAATGTCGACTTGCCGCAGCCCGACGGACCGACAAAGACGATAAATTCGCCCGACTTGATATCGAGGTCGATGCCGTGGAGAATGTTCAGATTGCCGTAGGACTTCTTCACTTGCCTTAGCGTGACATCGGCCATTGGTTTGCTCCAGTGATTTGAAATTCAGTCGACGCGCCCGAACCAGGCGCCGTAGCCGCCAAGCTCGATGGAACCGCTGCTTGCCTGCCCCGAAAATCCGTGCCCGGGCAAAGGTTGCAGCGATCGGCTGCCAAGGTCAACCTTGGTTGGCCCGGCTCCCAGATTGAAGACGCAGACGACCTGCTCGTTGCCTGCGCGCCGGGTGAAGGCGACGGTGTCACCCTCGCTTTCGATGAAGGTGATGTCACCCTTGACAAGCGCCGGATGGGCACGCCGGAACGTGAGAAAGCGACGATAGTGCTCAAGCAGCGAATTCTCGTCGCCCTGCTGGACATTGACCGCTTGCGACAGATGCTTGGTCGGCACCGGTAGCCAGGGCTTTGCCGGCGAAAATCCGCCATTCTTGGCGCTGCCGTCCCACACCATCGGCGTGCGGCAGCCGTCGCGGCCTTTGAATTCCGGCCAGAAGCGGATGCCGTAGGGGTCCTGCAAGTCCTCGAAGCGCAGCTCTGCTTCGCCGAGCCCAAGCTCTTCGCCTTGATAGATGCAGACCGAACCGCGCAACGACATCAGCAGAGCCGAGATGACCTTGAGGTAGGCGGTCGGATCGGCTTCGCCAGCCGCCCAACGCGAGGCCGGGCGCATCACGTCGTGGTTGGAGAAGGCCCAGCACGACCAGCCGTCGCTGGCGACCTTGCCGAAGGATTCCAGCACCGAGCGGACCTTGGCCGCACTGATCTTTTCCGGCGCCAGGAAGTCGAACGAGTAGCACATGTGCACGCGCTTGCCGCCGGCCGTGTAGGCAGCCACCACGTCCAGTCCACGCTGCGAATCGCCGACCTCGCCGACCGCGGCGGTTGCCGGATATTCGTCGAGCAGCGCGCGGAAGCGCTCGAGGAAGCCGAGGTTCTCAGGGCGGCTCTTGTCGTAGAGATGATCCTGGTAGTTGTAGGGGTTGACCGCTGGTGCGGTCTGGTCGTTGCGCTCTTCCGGCGGCAGCGGCGGATTGTTTTCCAGGCCCTGGCTGTGGAAGTAAAAATTGATGGTGTCGAGCCGAAAACCGTCGACGCCACGCTCCAGCCAGAAGCGGGTGACGTCCAGCAACGCATCCTGGACTTGGCGGTTGTGGAAGTTGAGGTCGGGCTGCTCGGCCAGGAAATTATGCAGGTAATATTGCTGGCGGCTGGTGTCCCATTGCCAGGCCGAGCCGCCGAAGATCGACAGCCAATTATTGGGTGGCGTGCCGTCCGGCCTGGCGTCCGCCCAGACGTACCAGTCGGCCTTCGGGTTGGTGCGGCTCGACCGGCTTTCCTTGAACCATGGGTGATTGTCGGCGGTGTGCGACAGCACCTCGTCGATCATCACCTTCAAGCCAAGCCTGTGTGCCTCGACGGTCAGCGCGTCGAAGTCGGCCAGCGTGCCGAACATCGGATCGACGTCGCAATAATCGGTGACATCGTACCCGAAATCCTTCATCGGCGATTTGAAGAACGGCGAAATCCAGATGGCGTCCGCACCGAGTGCCGCAATGTAGGGCAGGCGGCCGATGATCCCCTTGAGGTCGCCGATACCGTCGCCGTTCGAGTCCTGGTAGCTGCGCGGATAGATCTGGTAGATCACAGCACCCCGCCACCAGTCGCGATCGATGGCGAGGTCAGGTTTCGAGCTGGCCTTCAAAGCGGATCGCATCGTTTCAGCCTCCTTTCACCGAGCCGGCAAGCAGCCCGCGGACAAAATAGCGCTGCAGTGAAAAGAACACGATCAGCGGCACGATTATGGTCACGAAAGCCGATGTCGTCAGAATCTCCCAGTCGCCGCCGCGTGAGCCCAACAGCGCATTGAGCTTGGCGGTCAGCACGATCTGGTCTGCCTCTGTACCCAGGAAAACCATCGCCACCAGCAGATCGTTCCATACCCATAGGAACTGGAAGATGGCAAACGAAGCCAGCACGGGGAACGACAGCGGCAAGACGATCTTGACGAAGATCTCGAAATCGCTCGCGCCGTCGATACGCGCCGATTCCATGATTTCGCGTGGCAGGCCGGCAATGTAGCTGCGCAGCAAGTAGATGGCGAAGGGCAAGCCGAAGCCGGTATGCGCCAGCCAGATGCCGAGATAGGTTTTCGACGGCATGCCGAAGAAAGCGCCGACGCCGTTGTAGAGTTTAAGGAGCGGGATCAGCGACATCTGCAGCGGCACCACCAGCAGGCCGATGATGACCGCGATCAGCAACGCCCGGCCGGGAAACCGCATCCAGGCCAGCGCATAGGCGGCAAAGGCGGCGATCAGGATCGGTATGACGGTCGACGGGATGGTGACGGTCAGCGAATTCATGAACGACCGCCCGATGCCCTCGGAAAACAAGACTGTCTTGTAGTTCTCGGTGGTGAATTTCGGAGGCGCCGACGAGGCATAGTAGACGCGCTGGCCGCGATCGCCTTCGAATGCTTTGGGCGACTGCATGACGAAGCTGCCGTCCTCATTCAGCTGCAAGGTCACGCCATCGCCGAGATCGGCCGGAGTGCTAGCGGGATATTGCGTTGGCGCCGCCGATTTGACACCGAAGGCGCTGATGTTGCGCTTGGCACCGTCGCCGAAGATGTTGCCCTCGAGAACGAACTTGCCGTCCTTTTCGACTTGCGTCGAGGCGGCCGGCAGCCGGCCGGCTTCGGTCTGAGTGGAACTGGCGAACGAATTCCACCAGCCAGAGGCGATGATCTGGTTCTTATCGCGCAGCGACGAGACCAGGATGCCGAGCGTCGGTATGGTCCAGATCGCGACGAAGACAAGCACGGCGATGTGGACGCCGAAGCGGCTGGCGAAGGAATTTCCGGTCGCAACGGCCATCTCAATGTCCTCCCGTCTCTTTGTTCGCCTGGCGGATGTTCCAGACCATGATCGGAATGACCGCGATCATGATGATGATGGCGATGGTGGCGCCGCGGCCGAAATCGCCGCCGCCACGGAACATCCAGTCGAACATCAAATTGGCCAGGACCTGGCTGTTCCACTGGCCGTTGGTCATGGTCAGCACGATGTCGAACACTTTGAGCACCAGGATGGTGATGGTGGTCCAGACGACGGCGATGGTGCCCCATATCTGCGGCACCATGATCTTCCAGAAGATCTGGAATGGATTGGCGCCGTCGATGACGGCGGCTTCCAGTGTTTCTTCGGGAATGCCGCGCAGGGCGGAAGACAGGATCACCATGGCAAAGCCGGTCTGGATCCAGATCAGGATCACCATCAGGAAGAAATTGTTCCAGAACGGCAGTGATATCCAGACCTGCGGCTGACCGCCGAAATGCTGGATGACGGAGTTGAGGATGCCGATCTGGGTCTGACCCTCGCCGCGATACTCGTAGATGAATTTCCAGATCACGCTGGCGCCGACGAAGGAGATCGCCAGCGGCAGGAAGATCAGGCTCTTGGCGATCGTGCCCCACCAGATCTTGTCGGTGAGCACGGCGATGATCAGCCCGAGGAAGGTGCAGGCGGCCGGCACCACCGCCAGCCAGACGATGTTGTTGAGGATCGAGTTGCGGAACTCGCGATCTCCAAAGGCCCATTCATAATTGGCCAGGCCGACGAAATTGACGCCGCCGCGATCGAGGAACGACAGCCGCAGCGTCTCGACCACCGGATAGATCAGATAGATGGTCAGGATGATCATCGCCGGACCGACGAACAGCCACGGCCGGACCAGCCCTTGCCGGCGCAGATTGTCGATAGCGGCGGCGCCAGCGACGCCGCGCGATGGAAATATCAGGTCGACCAGTTTGTTGGCGCCCCAGAAATAGGCGACGCAACCGCCGACCCCGACGATGATGACGAATATGGCCGAGAAAATCTGAGCCGCCATGGGTCCCTCCCCCTGCGCATCACTAGCCAAGGCCGAACGGTCAGGGCGATTAGATGCGCCGATTCAGTTGTTCAGAGCGCTATCGCCAGGCAAGACAGGTCTTCCTCTTTGCCGGTCGCGCTTCATGCCGGATGTCTGTGTGCTCATGATAGTCGCCGCGGCACGGGCCGCAGGTTGGATCCGGGCCCCCAGGGTCCGGATCCAGTCAGGATCGATAGGTCAAAACGTCCAGCCGAACAATCGGCGGCTTGCCTACTTTATGGCGTCCCAGCTTTTCTGAATGTCGGTGGCGACATCCTGAGCGGACTTGCCGCCGACCAGGTCGATCATGCCGGTCCAGAAGGCGCCGGCGCCGATCTTGCCGGGCATCAGGTCGGAGCCGTCGAAGCGGAAAGTCGAGGCGTTGGCGAGGATGTCGCCCTGCTTCTTCAGCGCGTCGCTGGCATAGGCCCCCTTGTTGACCGACTTGAGCGGCGTCACGAAACCGCCTTCGGCCATCCAGATCTCATGGGCGAGCGGCATCTTCAGGAATTCGATGAAAGCGCGGGCACTCTTGCTGTCTTTCGTGATCATCGCCAGCGTACCGGCACCGAGCACGGGCGTGCCCAGTTCAGGCTTGGAGGCATAGGGCGGGAAGTAGAAGAAGTCCGCGTCCTGGCCAATCTTGGTGCCTTCCGGGAAGAAGGTCGGGATGAACGACGCCTGGTGGTGCAGGTAGCATTTCGGCGGCACTGAGAAGAGGCCCTTCGGGCTGTCGCGGAAATCGGTCGCCGCAACTGCCTTGGCACCGCCATCGACCATCTTGTCGTCGGTCGCGATCTTGCCGAAGATGTCGATGGCGCTGACCACTGCCGGGTCGTTGAACGGGATCTCGTTCTTAACCCATTTGTCGTAGACTTCCGGCGGCTGGGTGCGCAGCATCAGGTCTTCGACCCAGTCGGTCGCCGGCCAGCCGGTGGCGCCGCCGGAGCCGAGGCCGATGCACCACGGTTTGCCGCCGTCGGCGATGATCTTCTTTTCGAGATCGGCGAGCTCTTCCTGCGTCTTCGGCACCTTGTAGCCGGCTTCCTCGAAATTGTCCGGCGAGTACCAGACCAGCGATTTCACGTCGGCCTTGTAGGGGAAGGCGAAGAAGCCCGGCTTGCCGTCCTTGTCCTTGAACGTGCCGAGATCGACCCATGACTGGCCGGCGCCGTAATTGTCCTTGACCCATTTGGCGGTGTCGTCGCCGAGCGGCGTCAACAGGCCCTTCGATGCGAGATCCTGGATCAGGCCTGGCTGCGGCAGCACGGCGATGTTCGGCGGGCTGCCGGCCTGCGTGTCGATGACGATCTGCTGTTCGTAATTCTCCGAGGAGGAGTATTTGATCTCGACGCCAGTGGCTTCCGAGAAATAATCGAGAACGCCGCGCACCAGGCCTTCGTCCTCACCGCGCCACGGTCCGAAGATCGACAGCGTCTCACCCTTGAGGTCGACTTTCTTGAGCTCTTCGTAGTTCGCCCAGTTGAAGCGCTTGTCCTCACCCGGCTTGAATTTCAGTTCGGCATGCGCGGGCGCGTTCAGGGCGAGCGTGGCAAACGCGGCACCCAGCAAAAGCATTTTCTTCATCGGTATTCCTCCCAGTGGATCATACACACCGGACGGAACCTCCATTCCGCCCGCCGACGCCGCAGGACTGTGACTCAGTCAGAAAGGAACCGCAACCTTTCGAAGAGTCTTCCAAAGCGCTTTGGCCTTTTTGATCTCGCCATTGAATCGGCCGGAAGTCAAGAGGCAGCTGGGCTAATCGATTTAATCTGACGCGTTTGCGGCCTGAAAAGTGCGCTGCAACATGCTTTTATGGCAGTGCAGCAGCAATTTTTGTTTCAAACACCTCTGAACCACGCTTATGGTCCGATGTCGAATGGCCCAAGCCCGACGGCACTTGGGTCGATTCAATTTAAAAGCGCTTTGAGGGAGATGGAGAGTTTTCGTGAACCTCAAGCAGCTTGCCCATATGCTGGCACTGTCGCAGACTACGGTAAGCCGCGCGCTGAATGGCTATCCTGAGGTCAACGAGGAAACGCGAAGGCGTGTCATGGACGCCGCCAAGCGCCACGGCTACCGCCCCAATCCCAGCGCGCGCCGGCTGGCGACCGGCAAGACCGGGATGATCGGCTATGTCCTGCCGACCGGTGCATCCGTCGACATCGATCCGCATTTCGTCGAGTTCCTGTCCGGCCTAGGCGATTATGCCCGCTCGCACGAGCTCGATCTGGTGCTGTCGCCGGCCGACGCCGACGATCAGGAGACGACCTACCGGCGCATTGTCGCCAACCGCCAGGTCGACGCCGTCTACATCTCCTCGCCGAGGCCCGCCGACCGGCGCGTGGCGCTGGTCAACACGCTCGGCATACCCTTCATCGTTCATGGCCGCAGTGAAGGCTTCGATTTCGACTATGCCTTTACCGACATCGACAATGAAGGCGCCTTCCGCGAGGCGGCGAGGCTGCTGATCCAGCTCGGCCACCGGCGGCTGGCGCTGATCAATGGCGACAACCGCGAGACCTTTGCCATCCATCGCGAACGCGGCGTGCGCCGGGCGCTGGCCGCGAGCGGACTGGAACTGGACGAACGCCATGTCTGCTCGGTGGTCATGACCGAAGAGAACGGATATCGCGCCACCAGGCGTTTGCTGGAAGAGGGCGATGCGCCGACGGCGATCGCCTGCTCCAGCCTGATCATGGCGCTGGGCGTCGTGCGTGCGGTGCGCGACCTCGGCTTGAGCATTCCGGGCGACGTGTCACTGATCGCCCATGACGACGTCTTCCCCTGGCTGCGGCCGGAGAATTTTTCGGTGCCGCTGTCGACGACGCGTTCATCCATCCGCCTCGCCGGCGCCCGCGTCGCCGAGCGGCTGGCGGCCCGGATTTCGGGGCTGGAAGAGGGCGCCCGCGGCGAAGTCTGGCCCGTCGACCTGGTGGTCAGGGGATCGGTAGCCGGCGCGCCTGGCTAGAGGTCGAAAAACGCAGCGACCGAGTTGGCCCCACTCCGGTCGTTCGGTCGAATTTGATGCTTTCGCAAAAGCCGATGAGCTCTGACCGCTCGAGGAAGGCAAGCCATTGCCTGCGACCTTCGCGAAGTACCAAAGCTGCCTAATTGATCATCCGCCGTTTCAATATTTCTAGTCTGGCATCGGCACTTCGAAATTTTCAGATGGCTTTAAGATTGCATCCCTTGACCAATCTCACGCCATCCCCTATATAATTGAGTGTCTACTCACTCAGTATCGTTGGACAGAAATATGGCGCGTCCCCTCAGTGAAGAAAAGCGACAGGCGCTGCTGGATGCAGCGGCCGAATTCGTCGCCAGCCTGGGCACAGGCGCGTCCACGGCCAAGATCGCAAAGGCTGCAGGCGTTTCCGAGGGAACGCTGTTCACCTACTTTTCAACCAAGGACGATCTGCTCAACCAGCTCTTTCTCGAGATCGAGGCCGACCTCACAGAGACGATGCTGGCGCCATATCCGGCGGACGCCTCCGCCAAAGACCTGCTATTCGCGGTGTGGAACCGTCTGATTGACTGGGGACTGGCTCACGCCACAGCGCGCAAGGCCCTTCGCCAGTTGAAGGTGTCGGATCGCGTCACAGCGGAAAGCCGGAACCGGTGCCACGCCATGCAGCGGGATGCGCGGATGATGGTGGAGGAGTGTCTCGCCGGCCATGCGGCGCCTGACAGGATCGCCTTCTACATCGATACCATTCTTTTCGATCTGGCGGACATCAGCATCAACGCGGTCACGGCCAAACCTTGGGAAAGTGACGCCATCCGGCGGGCCGGGTTCGACCTGTTCTGGAAGGGGTCTGCCGCCTGAATTTTTAACCCATAAATGAGTATGTAATTACTCACCTATAAGGAGCGAAAATGTCTAATAGCAAGGGTTTCATCGAAGCCGACGTCCCCAAGCAGACGGGAAAAAGCTTCATCGTCACAGGCGCCAACGCGGGCGTCGGGTTCGAAATCGTGCGGGTGCTTGCCGCCAGGGGCGCGCGCGTCCTGCTTGGCTGCCGCGAGCAGACCCGGGCGCAGGATGCCATCGCGCGGATCAAGCGGATCACGCCCAACGCCGATCTCGTCTGGTTGCCGCTCGACCTCGGTGACCTGGACAGCGTTCGCACCGCAGCCGAGATCGCCGCGAAGGAGCCACGGATCGATGCGCTCATCAACAATGCCGGGATCATGAACCCGCCGCTGACGCGCACGAAGCAGGGGTTCGAATCGCAGTTCGGCGTCAATCATCTCGGCGTGTTCGCGCTCACCTCGCTGCTCCTGCCTAAGCTGGCGGAGACGCCGGGAGCGCGGGTGGTCGTAACCTCGAGCGTCGCGCATCTGAAGGCCAAGATCGACTGGGACGACCTCAATGCCGACAAGAGCTACATCAAGGCCGATCGCTACGGCGCCAGCAAGCTGGCGAACGCGCTGTTCTTCTTCGAACTGGATCGTCGCCTGCGCGCGGCGAAGTCGCCCGTCACAGCCATCGGCGTGCACCCTGGCATCGCCGCCACAAGTCTTGGCCGTCACATGGGGCTGATCCAGATCGTCGGCCCAGCCGTCGGCCTATTGCTCAACAGCGCCGACAAGGGCGCCTGGCCGGCACTTCTGGCTGCGACCGGCCAGGTGAAGCCCGGAGGCTATTACGGTCCCACCGGCTTTGGCGGAATCCGCGGTGCAGCCTGCGAAGCAAAGCGCTCGCCCCATGCCGAAGATCCAGCGCTCGCGAAGCGGCTGTGGGAGGCCTCAGTGGCGATGACCGGCATCGACCCACGCTTGCCGGCCGCCTGATCTCATCACGACGTGGCAAGAGCGGTTTATCGACCCACGCTGGCGCCCGAGACTGCTTTCCAGTGGAAACGCCGAAAAGCAGACCTTCGGCTTTCCACCATCTCGGCCATTGGGGCAACCATCTGATTGAGTTTCGACATGCATAAAAGCAGAAGCTTTTAAGCGTTAGACCTATTCCTTCGCCGCCGCCGCCTTGATGTCCAGCAGCCCGTAGCCGAAATCATTGTCGCGCCCCTTGGGGCCGAGGTCTCTTGCCGTAGCCCCGAGCGCCTTTTCGATATCGTCGGCCGAGCGATCGGGCGCGGCGTGGATGAGATTGGCAATGGCGCCGCTGACGATCGCCGCCGCGAACGAGGTGCCGGTGACCACATCCGAGCCGGCGCCGCTCGGCGCCACCATCTCGACGCCAGGCGCCGAGATGAAAACATAGGCGCCGCGATTGGCCTGCGGCATCAGCCCGTCCTTGGCGTCGGTGGCAGTCACGGCGATGACGCCGTCGAAAGCGGCCGGATAGCCATAGGGTGCTTTCGGACCGTTATTGCCGGCGGCGGCGACCAGCACCACGCCCAGCGCTCGGGCATTGCGGCAGGCGACGCCGAGCAGGTCGTTCTTCGGCCCGACGAAGCTCATGTTGATGATGCGCACGTCCTGGTCCGCCGCCCAGTCGAGCGCCGCAAGGATCACATCCATGGTCGACTTGCCGCCCTCGAAGGCGCGGGCATGGTAGATCCTGGCACCCGGCGCCATGCCCTCCAGCGCGCCGACACCGGCGATCAGGCCGTCGACCGACGTGCCGTGGTCGCGCTTTTCGATCGGCACGCCCGGCATGGCGTCGAACTGTTCGGCGATGACGCCAGCCAGCGCCGGATTGGTGTCGTCGATGCCGGTGTCGATCACAGCGATGCGGACGTTTTCGCCACTGGCCTGTTTGGAATCAAGCGCGATGCGCTCGAAGGCATAGTTGACGATGCTGGCGGCCTGTTGCAACGAATAGACATGGTTGGGCTCGCGCCGCTGGGTGCGGCCGTCGGCGGCCAGTTGCGCCAGCACGACGCCGACGGGCCGGCCGTCGGGAATCCCAAAACGCACCAGCGTGGTGCCAAGCAGCCGCGACTGGCGCTGCGAGCGCACCTGGAGGCCGAAGGAAGCGGCGATCTGCTGCACGGCCCCGGCATCGCCGTCGACCGTCACCAGCACCTCGTCCGGCACGAAATCGCCGACCACCGCGCGCGGCGGCTGAACGGCGACGAGATCGGTCGGAGAGACGATCGGGCCGCCAGGCGGAGGGCTGGCCTGACTACCGGCGGGAGGTGTCGCCGAAGCCGGCCGCGGCGTCGGCATCGGTGCCGGGGGCGCCACCGGGTTGGGAAACAGGTCTACGATCAGAGCTGGCAAGAACACCGCGCCGGCCTGCGCTGCATCCGTCGCGCTCTTCGCGTCACCCTTGGCGCAGTCGGCTCCTGCCGCATTGGCCCCGTTGCGGCAGTCGATTTTCGTGGGGTCAGGCTTCGCGCTGGTCTGCGCCGACGCAGGCACGGCGGCGATTGTCACCGCCGACGCAAGCATGGCCGCAAATCGAATGACCGCCTCAGCCGCCATCAACCGGCTTCCTTCCCTCGATCAAAGTCTGCGTGAAAGGCTGGGCGGCAATAAGGCCGATTTGCCTTGTGTAATCGGCAGCGGTCGTCGCGGGAATGCCAAGCCGGAAGACGCCGTCGGCGGTCGGCCCGCCGATAATCTTCAGCCCGTTGCTGCCGAGAAAGCCAGAAATATCCGACATCTTCGCATCCGGCTTGAACTTGACCAGGGCGAACGGCATTTTCGCCAGATCGTCTTGCGCGCCGGCTATCTCGAAATCACTGCCCTTGCCGCCCGGCTCGACAAACGACTGCACCATGATCAGGGCCAGCAGAACCGCGGCCGCGGCCCAGGCGACGCCGACCGGCACCGCCATGAAGCGGCCCCAGGCCTGCGCCAGCCAGGACGATCCTGCCGGCGCTCGCGCCGGTCCGGCCTCGGCATCGAGCGCCCTGGCGAAGCGGCTCAGCGCATCGGCCGGCGGACGGATCGCTTCGTTGGCGGCCGCCGTGCCGGAGAATTCGGCTTCCGCCTCGCCAAGGGCGGCAAGTGCCGCCGGATCGCTGGCCAGCCATTCCTCGACGGCTTCCAGGTCCGAGCCTTCCAGCGAGCCGTTCAGATAGAACGGCAGCAGCATTTCCATTTCGTCGCGGCGCGACATTTTTTCAGCGGCGCTCATGGCCACCCCCTGTCGTAACCGGCGGCCTTGAGGGCCTCACCGAGTTTCTTGCGGGCGTAAAACATCCGGGTCTTGACGGTCGCGACCGGAATGTCGAGCACCTCGCCGATCTCGCTCACCGACTGTCCATGATAATAGGCAAGATCGATCACCACGCGGTGCTCTTCCGGCAAGGCGTCGACGAAGCGGCGCAAGGCGGCAGCCTTGTCTTCCTTCATGGTGACGACTTCCGGCGTGTCGGCACTGTCGGGCACCGCGGCAGCGGCCTCGTCGTCGATCCAGGCTTCCTTCTTCTTGCGCAGCAAGGACAGCGCCTTGAAACGGGCGATGCCTAGCAGCCATGTCGAGACTTCGGAGCGTCCCTCGAAACTTGGCGCCTGGCGCCATAGCTCGAGGAACACTTCATTGGCGATATCGTCGGCCATCATTTCCGATCCCGTCTGGCGCGCCACGAAACGGTAGACCCGCGCGTGGTGGCGCATGAACAGGAGCCGCACGGCGGCACGGTCGCCCTTCGCGACCCGGTCGACAAGCGCGCGATCGGTCTCCGTCGATGCCGTCATGGCCGGTCGAGCCGCCTGGCTCCTGTCTGCTCTGTCGCTGATCGGCCCAAAAAGGTTCATCCTCCGCCAAGGAATTTCGGAGGCTAGCCGAAGAGCGAGGCGGTTGCCAGAGCATCCCTTCTGCCCGTCATCTACCCGGGAGGTGAGACATGGTCCGCGCAGCGGACGAAAAGCCAATTGCTTGGCCTTTCGAACGACGAACGCCGGCAGGCGGGAGGGCGGCGCCAACGTCGCGTTCACATCACCCCAAAAACGATTTCGCCTTCATCGTCGCCGGAACCGGCACGCCGAGACGGCTTAAGATTGTCGGCGCCAGCTGCAGCTGGTCGAGCAATGTCTCGGCCCGCGGTCCCTTGCCGGCTCCGAAATAATACAGCGCGAAATCCTGCATCTCGTCGCCATGGCCGCCATGATGGCCGCGGTCGGTCTGGCCGTGATCGGCGGTGACCATGACCTCGTAGCCGGCTTCGATCCAGCCCGGCAGGAAGGCGGCCAGCATGCCGTCCATCGCGTAGACGGCGTGGTCCATCTCGTGACAATCATGGCCGAAGCGGTGCCCCATCGAATCCAGCGTGCAGGTGTGCAGGATGCCGTAGTCGATGCCGTGACGCCTGGTCAGCATGGTCAGGGTCGCGAACAGGTCGACGTCGCTCGGCGTCATCTGGTTGCAGCCATTGTAGCCGGTCATCGTGTGGAAGCGGCCATGCGTGATCGGCCCGCCCGGCTCGTCGAATTCCATGTCCTCGACCAGGTCGAAGGGGTAGGCGCGGAAGAATTCCGACCAGTAGGAATGCGTCACGGCGCCGGTCTTGCCGCCGGCCTTGCTGACTTCGGAGAAGATGTCGGGCTGCGCGACGCGAAACCGGTTCTCGTTGGACAGTATGCCGTGCACCTGCGGCGAAACTCCGGTATGGATCGAGGCATAGCAGCAGGCCGAGGTTGACGGCAGCACGGAACGCATCTTCCAGACCCGCGCCTCGCCCGATTGCATCCAGCCTTCGAGATTGCCCATCAACCGGCGCCAGTTCCTGTAGGGAACGCCGTCGAGGATGATCAGCAACAGTTTTGTCGCGAGCGCCATGGGCGACTCCGGAAGGCTTTGTCGTTGAAGGGTGGTTTCGCGGCTTATGCCACGAATTCGCTAGTTCCCCGCACTGGTCATGCGCCGTCCCTTGATCGCCTTTTCCAGCCAGCCGATCTCCATCTCGGGAACCGAGGAAAGCAGCAGGTCGGTATAGGCGTCGAAAGGCGGCGCCAGCACCTTGCTCTTCGGGCCGTAGCGCACCACCTCGCCGCGGTACATCACCGCGATCGAATCGGCGATCGACTTCACCGTGGCCAGGTCATGAGTGATGAAGAGATAGGCGACGTTCTCCTCCTTCTGCAGCTCGAGCAGCAGTTCAAGGATGCCGTGTGCCACCAGCGGATCGAGTGCCGAGGTCACCTCGTCGCAGATGATCAGCTTGGGCTTGGCGGCAAGTGAGCGGGCGATGCAGACGCGCTGTTTCTGGCCGCCGGAAAGCTCGGCCGGATAACGGTCGGAGAAGCCTTTGCCCATCTCGATCTTGTCGAGCAGTTCGGCGACGCGTCTGTCGCGCTCGCGGCCGCGTATGCCGAAATAGAATTCGAGCGGCCGGCCGATGATGGTGCCGACGGTCTGACGCGGGTTCATCGCCACGTCGGCCATCTGATAGATCATCTGTAACTGCCGCAGATCCTCCTTCGGCCGGTCGGCCAGCCGGTTTGCCAGCGGACGCCCGTCGAAGGTGACGGTCCCTTCTTCGGGTGGCAAGAGCCCGGTGATGGCGCGCGCCAGCGTCGACTTGCCGGAACCCGACTCGCCGACGACGGCAAGCGTCTGGCCCGGATAGATGTCGACCGAGACGTTCTTCAGCACCTTGATATGGCTGCGGCCATAGGCGGCGGTGACGTTCTTCACCGACAGGAACGGCGTCGTGCCGGGCTTCTGTTCGGCGTGTTCGATTTCATGCACCGACACCAGCGCGTTGGTGTACTCCTGGCGCGGCTCCTTGATAATCTGCCTTGTGCCGCCCCATTCGACCAGTCGACCATGGCGCAACACCATGATCTCGTCGGAGACTTGGGCGACGACGGCAAGGTCGTGCGTGATGTAGAGTGCCGCCACATGGGTGTCGCGAATGGCGTCCTTGATCGCCGCCAGCACGTCGATCTGGGTCGTCACGTCGAGCGCCGTGGTCGGCTCGTCGAAGACGATCAGGTCGGGCTCGGAACACAGCGCCATCGCCGTCATCACGCGCTGCAGCTGGCCGCCCGAGACCTGGTGCGGAAAGCGTTCGCCGATGGTTTCGGGGTTCGGCAGGCTGAGCTTCCTGAACAGCGCGACGGCGCGCTTTTCGGCCTCGGCGCGCGTCGCCGTGCCGTGCAGCAGCGTGGCTTCCACCACCTGGTCCATCAGCCTATGCGCCGGGTTGAAAGCGGCCGCCGCCGACTGCGCGACATAGCAGACCTCGCGGCCGCGCAGCTTGCGAAAACCGTCCTTGCCGCCCTTGAGGATGTCGCGGCCGTTCAGCATGACCTCGCCGCCGGTGATGCGCACACCACCGCGCCCATAGCCCATCGACGACAGGCCGATGGTCGACTTGCCGGCGCCGGATTCGCCGATCAGCCCAAGCACCTTGCCCTTCTCGAGCGTCAACGAGACATCGTGCACCAGCACAATATTCTTCGGCGGTTCGCCGGGCGGGAAGACGGTCGCCTCGATGCGCAGATTGCGGATGTCGAGCAGCACGCCGGGTTTCGCTTTGCTCTCTGCCATCACCCGCGTCCTCCCTTCAGGCTTGTCGTCCTGTTGAGCACCCAGTCTGCAACCAGGTTGACCGAAATCGCCAGCATGGCGATCGCTGCCGCCGGGATCAGCGCTGCCCCGATGCCGAAGACGATGCCGTCCTTGTTTTCCTTGACCATGCCGCCCCAGTCGGCGTCAGGCGGTTGCACGCCAAGGCCGAGGAAGGACAGCGTCGACAGGAACAGCACCGCATAGATGAAGCGCAGGCCGAGTTCCGAAACCAGCGGCGACAGTGCGTTGGGCAGGATCTCGCGGAAGATGATCCAGGCGCTGCCTTCGCCGCGCAGCTTCGCCGCCTCGACATAGTCCATGACGTTGATGTCGACGGCGACCGCGCGCGACAGGCGATAGACACGGGTCGAGTCGAGAACGCCCATGACCAGGATCAGTGTCACCAGGTTGGTCGGCAGCACGGATAGCACGACAAGGCCCATGATCAGCGTCGGGATCGACATCAAGAGATCGACAAGGCGCGACAGCAGCGTATCGAACCAGCCGCCGAACACCGCCGCCGAGAAGCCAAGGATGGCGCCGAGCGAGAACGACAGCGCGGTGGCCAGCACTGCGATGAACAGCGTGATGCGGGCGCCGTAGATCATTCGCGACAGCAGATCGCGGCCGAGATTGTCTGTGCCCAGCCAATGCGCCGCCGACATAGGCTCCCAGACATCGCCGACGATCTCGCCATTGTCATGCGGTGAGATCCAGGGCGCGAAGATAGCCGCCAGAACGAATAGTGCGGTCAGTATTATGCCGACCAGCGCGGGAATGGGGATGCGTTTGATATCGAGCATGCCCGCCCCCTATTTCGGATGCCGGAGACGCGGATTGGCGACGATCGCCGCTATGTCCGCAATGATGTTCAGGCTTATGTAGACAGCGGCGAAGATCAGCCCGACCGCCTGCACCACCGGAACGTCGCGTTTGGTGACGTGGTCGACGAGATATTGCCCCATGCCCGGATAAACGAAGATCACCTCGACAACGACGACGCCGACGATCAGGTAGGCGAGGTTGAGCATGACGACGTTGATGATCGGCGCGATGGCATTCGGGAAGGCGTGCTTGCGGATAACGTTGAACGCTGACAGGCCCTTCAGTTCCGCCGTTTCGACATAGGCCGACTGCATGACGTTGAGGATCGCCGCGCGCGTCATACGCATCATGTGGGCGAGCACGACCAGCGTCAACGCCGTCGCCGGCAGCGTGATCGCTTGCATCCGTTCCCCGAAGGGCATGCCGTCATAGACAGTCGAGATGCCGGGGAAGATCTGCCACTTCACCGCGAAGAAGTAGACGAGCACATAGCCGATGAAGAATTCAGGGAAGGAGGTCGAGGCGAGCGCCAATCCGGAGATCAGCTTGTCGACCCAGCCATTGCGGTAGCGGACCGCGATAAGGCCGAGGATGATCGCCAGCGGTACGGCGACAATCGCCGCCCAGAAGGCTAGGAACAGCGTGTTCCAAAGCCGGCCCTTGATAGATGTCGCGATGTCTTGGCCGCTCGACATGGCCGTACCCAGGTCGCCCGTCATCACTCCGCCGAGCCAGTGGAAATACCTGATATAGGCCGGCTCGTTCAGCCCGAGCTGCTCACGCAGATTGGCTAGCGACTCCGGCGTCGCCGACTGCCCGAGAATGGCTTGCGCGACATCGCCGGGCAGAATCTGCGTGCCGGCGAAGATCAGGACCGAAACGGCCAACAAGAGGAGAATGCCCAGCGCAACGCGCTGGGCAATCAGTTTCAGGATGGGTGAAGACATATCCGCAAAGCCGGGCTCAGGCCTGCAGCCAGCACTTCGCCAAAGCGTAACCGTTCATCAGTTCCTGATGCGGATCGTCGATCCAGCCATCGACCTTGGCTCCGGTCGCGTCGATGAACTGGTTGAACATCGGCAAGATCAGGCCGCCTTCGTCGCGCACCATGACAGCCATATCGTGGTACATCTGCTTGCGCTTGGCCTCATCGAGCTCGGCGCGAGCCGCCAGCACCAGCTTGTCGAAATCGGGGCGCAGGAAACGCGTGTCGTTCCAGTCGGCGGTCGACAGATAGGCGGTCGAATACATCTGGTCCTGCGTCGAGCGGCCGCCCCAGTAGGAAGCGCAGAAGGGCTGCTTGTTCCAGACCTCGTTCCAGTAGCCGTCACCGGGCTCGCGCTTGAGCTCGATCTTGATGCCGGCCTTGGCCGCGCTCTGCTGGAAGAGCTGGGAGGCGTCGACGGCGCCCGGGAAGGCGACGTCGGAGGTCCTCAGCAACACGGTGCCGTCATGGCCCGACTTCTTGTAATGGAACTTGGCCTTGTCGGGGTCGTACTTGCGCTGCTCGATCTCGGTGAACAGCGGATAGGATGAATTGATCGGGAAGTCGTTGCCCAGCGAGCCGTAGCCGCGCAGCACTTTGTTCAGCATCTCCTCGCGGTCTATCGCCAGCTTCAGCGCCATGCGCAGATCGTTGTTGTCGAACGGCGCCGTGTTGCAATGCATGATGAAGACGTAGTGGCCGGGACCGGCGTGATTGCGGATGGTGACGCCCGGCAGACGCTTGATCAGGTCGACGATCTTCGGCTCGACGCGGTTGATCATGTTGACCTGGCCGCCCTGCAGGGCCGCGGTGCGCGCCGTCGCATCGTTGATAACGATGACTTCTATCTGGTCGGCATGGCCCATCTTGTCGCCTTGCCAATAGTTGGCAAAGCGCTCGCCGCCATGGCGCACGCCAGGCTCGTTGGTCTTGACCACGTATGGGCCGGCCGAAATACCGGCATCGGGCTTATCCTTGCCGCCGTTCGGCTGGACGATCAGGTGATAGTCGCTGAGCAGATAGGGCAGGTCGGCGTTGGCCTCCTTCAGCGTCAGCACCACTTCCTTGCCGCTGGCCTTGATGGTCTCGATGCCCTTCATGTAGCCGAGCGCACCGGATTTCGACTTCTCGTCCGAATGGCGCTCCAGCGTGGCCGCGACGTCCTCGGCGGTCACCGTCTTGCCATTGTGGAACTCGACGCCGTCGCGGATCTTCAGCGTCCATACCTTGGCGTCGTCCGAGGAGCCGATCTCCTCGGCGATACGGTTCTCGAGCTTGCCTTCCGGCGACAGCTCGACGATCATTTCGCCCCAGCACTTGCCGAAGGCGAACGGCACCTGCGTCATCATCAGCGCCGGATCGAGGCTGTTGGTGGATTCGCCGCCGACCAAGCCTGCCTTCAGCGTGCCACCCTTGACCGGGCCCGCCGCGCGCGCCGCACTTGAAAGCAGCGAGTTGGCGAAGGGGGCGGTGACGCCAAGCGCTGCCGCCCGGCCGAGAAAATCACGGCGGCTCAGTTTGCCCGACGCAACGCGCCGGCTAAGGTATTCCAGTTCATTCGACATTTTGAGTTCCTCACTCTGTTGGTTCGACTCTGCGGTCGTTTTTCTTGTTTCTTGTGAGGAGAATAATGACCGCAAGGGAAAGCGGTAAGCAAGACCGAATGCGACATGCCGTGGCGTAAATCGTACGTCGCAATTGGATCAACGAAATCGGCGTTCAAACAAGCGCGCGCGGTATCTTCTCGTCGAAATTGCGCTCGAAAACGAGCTTTTCGCCCTCATAGGCCTCGATTCTGGCGTTGATGATGAAGTTTTGCGTGTCCGATCGCATTTCGGCAGACGTTTCGGTGCGCACGGACCATTCTTTTCGCGACAGGGTCTGCGTCCAATGCGTTTTCCCCGAGGCCGACAGCGGATCGTCGGGATGGATCGTCCAGGTCTCGCGGGCGATGCTGCCATTGGCAAGGCCGTGATCGAGATCGCGCACCTCGCCGAAATCATCAACGATGGAAAGGGTGACAATTCCGGTCTTCTCGTCGCGATCGACGTGGCGCTCGGAATTGGTGGCGCGGATCGTTTCTGTCTTCCAGGGAGAGGCGCCTTCTGGCTCGGCGAACGTCACTTCGTCGCCCGTCGCCAGCGGCCGCAGCGGCAGCGACAGCGTCGCGGTCGACAAGGAGAGTTGGACCGGCTCCGGCGACGGCCAGATTATCGGCCAATAGGTGTTCGAAACGGCAACACGCAGGCGGTGGCCGGCCGGCACGCGGTAGGCGCATTGATCGAGCACGACGCACGCCGACACCGTTTCACCCGGCACCAGCGCTTCCGGGAATTCATGCGAATTGCGATGCGCCAGGTTGAGTACGCCATAAGAGATCAGCTCGGAGGCACCGTCGGGATGCACGTCGCAAAGCCGGACCGCGACGTTGGCCCGGCGCCGGTCGGACGCCACCCGGATCAGGACTTCCGGCGCGCCGACAATATCGATCGCTTCGGTGAGCAACGGCTGGTCGAAGCACACCGACAGCGCATCGTCGGGGCGCTGGTCGCCCGGTAGTTCCGGGCCGAAGGTGAACGGAAAATACTCGCCGCCGGCCAGGCCGCAGCTTTGCGGCGAGGCGACGATCGCGGGGTTGCCGCCCTCGGCGATAAGCTCGATCGATTGCGTCTTGATGTTGGACGACGGCCATCGCTGTTCCGCAATCCAGCGGCCCGGCCGCTCTGGATGCCAGCGTGCCGGACGCACGCTGTCCATGACATAGGCGCGGTAGGCGGGATCGGCCTCGACGCCTGTGTCGATATCCTTCAGCCAGCGGTCCCACCAGCGCAACGCCTCCTGCAGGAAGCCGATGGCGGGCTTGGGCCCGGCGTAGTGCGGGTATTTGTGGATCCACGGCCCGATGATGCCCTTGACCGGCGCTTCGATGTTGCTGGCCAGATGCGAAACCGTGTTGCGGTAGCCGTCATGCCAGCCGCCGATCGACAGCACCGCGGCCTTGACGGCGGAAAAATCCTCGCAGATCGAGCCGCGCTTCCAGTAGGCGTCGCGGTGCTGGTGCTTCAGCCACAGCGGCGCCAGGAAGGGCTGGTTCTCCAGCCGGGTCAGCCACAGGTTCCGCCACCTGTTGTCGCCGGCCAGCAGCGGATCCGGCGGCCGTGATGAATAGGAGAGCATGGTCGAAGCCCAGCCGAAATTCTCGATCAAAAGGCAGCCGCCCTTGTAATGGATGTCGTCGGCATAGCGATCGACGGTCGAGCACAGGCTGATCACCGCCTTCAGTGCCGGCGGCTGCTTGGCCGCGACCTGCAGGCAGTTGAAGCCGCCCCAGGAAATGCCCATCATGCCGACATTGCCGTTGCACCAGGGTTGGCTTGCAGCCCAGGCAATGACATCGCATGCATCCTGCAATTCCTGCTCGGAATACTCGTCGTCCATCAGCCCTTCGGAATCGCCATTGCCGCGCATGTCGACGCGGATCGAGGCATAGCCGTGGCCGGCGAAATAGGGATGCGTCAGCTGATCGCGAAAGATGGTGCCGTCGCGCTTGCGGTAGGGCAGGTGCTCGAGGATCGCCGGCACCGGATCGTCGCCGGCATCATCCGGCATCCACACCCGCGCCGACAGCCGGCAGCCATCAGGCATGACGATGGTCATATCCGGGAATTCGACGACCTTGCGGGGAAATTCGGTGACGGTTTTCATGCGAGCTCTCCAGGATGTCACTGACGCATGAAACGCGTACGTCACGAAGTCAAACGGGCGACGGCCCGTGTCGCCGACACGACGTTTGACGGGACCGTTCGACTTTCCATCTTGCGTTATCTCACTAATTTATGTATTACTTTTATTCGCTTAGGCTTGATGCATTGAGGACAATCTCGACTGAAGATCGTTTGGGATGAGCCAAAGCGCGTGACGAACCTCGAAAGCCGAGGTCTGGACTTTGCCGAACTCGATATCGAGTTTTTTGCGA
The DNA here is from genome assembly GCF_040321755.1 of Mesorhizobium sp. M0276. Classification (NCBI taxonomy): domain Bacteria; kingdom Pseudomonadati; phylum Pseudomonadota; class Alphaproteobacteria; order Hyphomicrobiales; family Phyllobacteriaceae; genus Mesorhizobium; species Mesorhizobium sp. M0276. Next base: position 46,847 of record NZ_JAMYSC010000007.1, read on the forward strand.
CTTCAACCGTCCTCCCGGCCAAGGCCGGCCGACTCAAAGCGATTGGCGAATTCGGAGAGATCATTCTCGCCGTGATCTTTAAGCCGCTTGGTTCCGAAGCGATTTCGGTAATCTCGATGCGTCGTGCCAGCCGAAAGGAAAGGTCAGTATATGAGCAATCCTAAATCGCATGTTCGAGCGCTTACCAATGAGGAGGAAGCGGAAATTCAAAGACAAATTGCCGCTGATCCCGATGATGCGGAGGCGACCGACGAAGAGGTGGCGCAAGCCAAGCCTTTCGCGGAAGTGTTTCCAGAACTTTTCGAGAGCATAAGGCGTTCTCGTGGCCGGCCGACCGTGGAGAAGCCGAAGCAAGTTGTGTCCATCCGCCTGGATCAGGATGTCGTCAGAAAATTCAAGGCCACCGGCAAGGGTTGGCAAGCCAGGATAAATGAAGTGCTGAAGAAAGCGAAAGTTGGCTAGGCATCCGCGTCAATTCAGCGGAATGTCGTTCTCATCCTTGTTCGCCTGATAGGCGCCTGACAACTCGTCATAACGGGCCGAGATTTTGTCGATGCGTGTTTCCAGCCGCTGGCGTTCGGCTCCGGGCAGAGACCGCACCAGGCGACGAATGGAAAAGCTCTTCCAATAGGCGTTCTCTGCATTGTAGCCGCCGGGATCGAGGGTGAAGACCTCTTTCAGGATCTTCAAATCATGCGGGATGGCGAAGCTGTCGCGCGAATCCTCGTGTGAAAAGAGGTAGTAGAAATTGTCGAAACCGGTCCAGGTGATCGCCGAAAGGCACAGCGAGCACGGCTCGTGCGTGGCGATGAAGATGGCGTCCTTGGTGTCGACGCGCTCTGCCTTCGGCATTTCGTAGAAGCGCTTCAGGCAATGCACCTCGCCATGCCAGAGCGGGTTTTCCATTTCGTTGTTGGTTTCGGCCAGCACCAGCGAACGGTCGTCCTTCCTCAGGATTGCCGCGCCGAACAGCTTGTTGCCATGGGCGACACCTTCGGCCGTCTTCGGCACGATGTCGTGCTCGATGACGTCGAGCAGGCGGTCGATCAGCGAAATATCGGTCATTACGGGGTCTCCTGCTGCACATCGCCCAAAGGTGCCCCCGGTTTGGGGTAGCGAGATGCACAAAATCAAGGGAGATGAATCTCGTAGGCGTGCGAGAAATGGAATTCCTCGAGATTGGGGCCGTCGCCACCCCGGTCGACGATCAGGAAATCCTGCGCCTCGCCGAGTGGCGTCAGCACGCCATGCCAGAGATTGCGCCGGTAATTGATCCCTTGTCCGGGGGCAGTGATAAAGGCATGCGGCTCTTTCGGTCCCTCATCCCCGTCATGACAGACAACGACCAGGAACGGGCGTGGCGACAAAGGAATGAAAGCCTGGCTGCCGAACGGGTGGCGCTCGACCATCGTCAGCTTCAGAGGCAGTTCATAGGGCGTGCCGCGCACCATTGAGATCAGCACGCGGGCGTTCGGCCCGGTCGCCTCGGCGGTAGCGAGATCGTGGTAGCGCTCGGCCCTGCCGCCATTGATCGGGTAATGGTTGTCGCCGCCCATGTCGATGACGTCGCCAAATGGGGCAAAGTTCTCGCGGGTCAGCGGCTGCGCGACGATACGGGTCACCGCGCGCGACCGCCAATATCAGCCCCGCCGAGCTTGGCATGGCGGTTGACGTCCTTGTAGAGCAGATAGCGGAATCTGCCTGGACCGCCGGCATAGCAGGCCTGCGGGCAGAAGGCGCGCAGCCACATATAGTCACCGGCCTCGACCTCGACCCAATCCTGATTGAGGCGATAGACCGCCTTGCCTTCCAGCACATAGAGACCGTGCTCCATGACATGGGTCTCGGCGAAGGGAATGACCGCGCCAGGCTCCAGCGTCACGATGGTCATGTGCATGTCGTGGCGCAAATCGGCCGGATCGACGAAACGTGTCGTCGCCCAGCGGCCCTCGGTGCCGGGCATCGGTGTTGGCGCGATCTCCTGCTCGTTGGTGAAGAAGGCTTCGGGCGCACCGAGACCGTCGACCACCTCGTAGGCCTTGCGAATCCAATGGAAGCGGACATCGGCCTTGCTTTCGTTGCGAACCGTCCAGCCGCTGGCCGGCGGCAGGAAGGCAAATCCACCGGGCCGCAACACGTGCTTCTTGCCGGCAAGCAGAACCGTCAATTCGCCCTCGACCACGAACAGGGCACCTTCAGCACCGGCATCGGGTTCCGGCCGGTCGCTGCCGCCGCCGGGCGCGACCTCGACAATGTACTGCGAGAACGTCTCGGCAAAACCGGACAGCGGTCGCGACAAGATCCAGACGCGGGTCTGGTCCCAGAACGGCAAAGCGCTGGTGACGATGTCCTGCATCACGCCCCTGGGGATGACGGCATAGGCCTCGGTGAAGACGGCGCGGCCCGTCAAAAGCTCGCTCTGGCCGGGGTGGCCGCCATGCGGTGCGTAATAGGTTCGCTCGGGCATCCTGATCGTATCCATGGGTTCAAACCTATTGCGGAAGCATGTCCTTGAGGCGGAGCAGCGCGATGCGCTCGACCTGTTTGTAGGCGGTCTCGAATTCGACGCCGCGGCTGTTGCCGATGCGCGTCTCGAATTCGGCGAGGATTTCCTCCTTGGTCTTGCCCTTCACCGCGATGATGAAGGGGAAGCCGAAGGTGGTGACGTAAGCGGCGTTGAGCTTGGAGAACAGCTCGCGCTCCTTGTCCGTCAACGCGTCCAGCCCTGCAGAGGCCTGTTCCCTGGTCGACTCCGCCGTCAGCCGCTTGGCCTTGGCCAGCTTGCCGGCAAGGTCGGGATGGGCATTGAGCACGGAAAGCCGCTCGGTCTCGCTGGCGGAGCGGAAGATACGGCAGAGCGCATTGTGCAGGCCGCCGGCGGAGTCATGCGCCGGGCCCAGTTCCAGTTCATGGGCGCGTTCTGCGATCCAGGGCGAATGCTCGAACACGCCACCGAACGTATGGACGAAGGTCTCGAATTCCATCTTGGATGGCCTGAGTACCGCCGGCTTGTAGGGATGGTTCTCCTGCCAGTGCCTGGCGATATCGATGCGCCGCGCCAGCCAGACCTTGTCATGCGATTTGACATAATCGACGAAGCGCTTCAGAGCCGCGATGCGACCCGGACGGCCGACGAGGCGGCAATGCAGGCCGATGTTCATCATGCGCGGCCGGCCGGCCTTGCCTTCAGCGTAGAGCGTGTCGAAACTGTCCTTGAGATAGGCAAAGAACTGGTCGCCCGAATTGAATCCTTGCGGCGTCGCGAAGCGCATATCGTTGGCGTCGAGCGTATAGGGGATGATGAGCTGCGTGCCGCCTGCGTGCTCGAACCAGTAGGGCAATTCGTCGTCATAGGTGTCCGACACGTAGTCGAAGCCACCCTCTTCCGCCACAATCCGCACCGTGTTGACCGATGTGCGGCCCGTGTACCAGCCAGTCGGTCGCTGCCCGGTCACCTCATAGTGCAGGCGGATCGCTGCTTCGAGGTCGCGACGCTCATCTTCGGCGCTATGGTCGCGGTAGTCGATCCATTTCAGTCCGTGCGAGGCGATTTCCCAGCCGGCTTCCTGCATGGCCGTGACCTGGTCGGGCGAACGGGCGAGCGCGGTGGCGACCCCGTAGCAGGTGATCGGTACCTCAGCCTCCGTGAACAGTCGGATCAGCCGCCAGAAGCCGGCGCGAGCGCCATATTCGTAGATTGATTCCATGTTCCAGTGACGCTGGCCCACCCAGGGCGCCGCGCCGACGATTTCCGACAGAAAGGCTTCCGACGCCTTGTCGCCATGCAGCAAGCAGTTCTCGCCACCCTCTTCGTAGTTGACGACGAACTGCACGGCGACATGCGCACCATCAGGCCATTTCGGATCCGGCGGATTGGCTCCGTAGCCGCGCATGTCTCTGGTGTATCGCATCGTCCCTCCTGCCGGGCATGGCCCGAAGTTTGGTGAGAATATCGAAAGGGCTGCCTAGGCATTCCCCCGAAAATTTTTGAAAGTGTTTTTGTCGCACTCCGCTCGACCGGGACTTATGCATCGCCTTTAATTGGCGCACAATTCACTGTTGATACTTGATCGTACCGGGCCAAATTCGCTCGTACCGGAAATGGGAGGCGGCCAATGGCAGAAACGTCGAAAGCCGATGGCGGGCGTCTGACGACCCATGTCCTCGACACGGCGACCGGCAAGCCGGCGGCGGGACTGTCGATCGCGCTCTACCATCTCCATGGCGAAACACGGACACATTTGAAGACTGTCATCACCAATGCTGACGGCCGTTGCGACGCCCCCCTGCTTGCCGGCGCGGAGTTTCGCACCGGCGAATACGAACTGGTCTTTGCCGCGGGCGACTATTTGCGCCAGCAGGGACTGAGCATGCCGAAGCCCGCCTTTCTCGATGTGATCCCGATCCGCTTCGGCATGGCCGAGCCGGTGCACTACCATGTACCGCTGCTCGTCTCGCCCTATGGTTATTCGACCTACAGAGGGAGCTGAGGCATGGTCAATATCCGAAACGAAATACGCTTCATCCTCAATGGCAGGGATGTCGTGCTTTCGACGGTGGCGTCCGATGCGATCTTGCTCGACTGGCTGCGGCTCGACCGCTCGCTGCGCGGCACCAAGGAAGGCTGCGCCGAAGGCGATTGTGGGGCCTGCACGGTGTTGGTAGGGAAACTATCGGCTGGCGGATTGGTCTACGAAACCGTCAATGCCTGCATACGCTTCCTCGGCTCGCTGGACGGCACCCATGTCGTGACCGTCGAGCATTTGCGTGGGTCACCAGGGCAGTTGCACCCGGTCCAGCAGGCGATGGTCGATTTCCACGGCTCGCAATGCGGCTTCTGCACGCCGGGTTTCGTCATGTCGCTCTATGGCCTGTGGATGAGATCATCAGATCCGTCGAACGCGGCAATCGAAAAGGCGTTGCAGGGCAACCTCTGCCGTTGCACCGGCTACGAGGCGATCATGCGCGCGGCGCATGCCATCTCCAGCTACGGCAAGGTGGCGAAGGACCCGCTGGCTGCCGAGCGCAAGGCGATCACCGCAAGGCTGGAGGCCATGCACGACGGTGCGAGGGTCGAGATCGGCGCCGGCAAGGCACGGCTTGTCGTGCCGGCCAATGTCGACGATTTCGCCGCTGTGCTAGACGAGGAGCCCGGCGCCACCATTGTTGCCGGCTCGACCGATGTCGGCCTGTGGGTGACCAAGCACATGCGCGAAATTTCGCCGGCCATTTTCATCGGCAATCTCGACGGGCTTTGCACAATCTCGGAAGACAATGGCGTCATTTCGATCGGTGCCGGCGTCACCTACACCGAAGCATTCTCGACGCTCGCCAGACGCATCCCTGCGCTGGGGCCGCTGTTCGATCGCATCGGTGGCGATCAGGTGCGCAACATGGGCACTATCGGCGGCAACATCGCCAACGGCTCGCCGATCGGCGACACACCACCGCCCTTGATTGCTCTCGGCGCGCGGCTGACGCTGCGCAAGGGCAACAAGCGGCGCACGATCCCGCTGGAAGCCTTCTTCATTTCCTATGGCAAGCAGGACCGGCAGCCGGGCGAGTTCGTCGAGGCCGTGCATGTGCCGGTTCCTGCCAAGGGCACAAAATTCGCCGTCCACAAGATCACCAAGCGCCGCGACGAGGACATCACGGCAGCCCTCGGCGCTTTCTTCCTGACGCTGGCCGGGGATGGCACGGTCGCGGATGTGCGCATCGCCTATGGCGGCATGGCGGCGACGCCGAAGCGTGCGTCTTCTGTGGAAAAAGCACTGCTTGGCAAGCCGTGGACCGAGCAGACGGTGGAAGTGGCGATGGCCGGATATGCCGAGGATTTCACGCCGCTGACCGACATGCGGGCGAGCGCAGAATACCGGGCGCTGGCGGCGAAGAACCTGCTGTTGCGCTTCTTTGCAGAGACGAGCGGCACCAAGGCGCCGGTCCAGGTTTCGAGGCACGAGGCGGCATGATGAACAAGCACGCAGCGCCCAACCCTAGGGCTGAAAAGATTGCCGGTGGCGTCGCCACCGATCAGCGCCATGATTCCGCGCACAAGCATGTCGCCGGCACCGCCGTCTACATTGACGACATGCCGGAACCAGCCGGTACGCTGCATGGTTGCCTGGGGCTTTCGGCTGCAACACATGCCACCATCACCAGCATGGATCTCTCGGCGGTGCGTGCGGCGCCCGGCGTTGTCGACGTGCTGACGGCCAAGGATGTGCCGGGCGAAAACGACATCTCGCCGACCGGCCGCCACGACGAGCCGGTGCTGGCCGATGGCAAGGTGCAATTCTACGGCCAACCGATCTTCTGCGTCATCGCCGAAACGCGCGAGCAGGCGCGCCGCGCCACCAGGTTGGCCAAGGTCGAATACAAGGAGCTGCCTTTCGTCACCGACATCGGCGCGCTCGATCCGAAGAAGGACAAGCTCGTCACGCCGCCGCTGACCCTGAAGCGCGGCGATGCCGCTAAAGCGATCGAAAAGGCGCCGCGCCGGCTCAAAGGGCAGATGCGCATCGGCGGCCAGGAGCATTTCTATCTCGAAGGCCACATTGCGATGGCCATTCCCGGCGAGGACCAGGACGTCACCATCTATTCTTCGACCCAGCATCCGAGCGAAATCCAGCACATGGTCAGCCACGCGCTCGGTGTGCCGAGCAACGCCGTCACGGTGGAAATCCGCCGCATGGGCGGCGGCTTCGGCGGCAAGGAGACGCAAGGCAACCAGTTTGCGGCATTGGCCGCGATAGCCGCGAAGAAGCACCATCGCGCCGTGAAGATCCGGCCCGACCGCGACGACGACATGATCGCCACCGGCAAGCGTCACGATTTCCTGGTCGACTATGAGGTCGGCTTCGACAATGAGGGCAACATCCTCGGTGTCGATTTCATGTTCGCGGCGCGTTGCGGCTTTTCGTCGGACCTTTCCGGCCCGGTGACCGATCGCGCGCTGTTCCACTGCGACAACACCTATTTCTGGCCGGCGGTGCATGCGCAGTCGGCGCCGCTCTACACCAACACCGTGTCGAACACTGCCTTCCGTGGTTTCGGCGGCCCGCAAGGCATGGTTGGCGCCGAGCGCGTCATCGACGAGGTGGCTTTTGCCGTCGGTAAGGACCCGCTCGAAATCCGCAAGAAGAATTTCTACGGCACATCAGACCGCAACGTCACGCCCTACCACCAGACGGTCGAGGACAACATCATCCAGCGCATCGTCGCCGAACTGGAGGAGAGCGCCAGCTATGCGCGGCGGCGGCGCGAAATATCGGCCTTCAACGCCAATAGCCGCTTCATCAAACGCGGCCTGGCGTTGACGCCGGTCAAGTTCGGCATTTCCTTCACTGCCACCCACTACAATCAGGCTGGCGCGCTGGTGCATGTCTACACCGACGGTTCGGTGCATCTGAACCATGGCGGCACTGAGATGGGGCAGGGCCTCTACGTCAAAGTGGCGCAAGTGGTGGCGGAAGAGTTCCAGATCGACCTCGACCAGGTAAAGATCACCGCGACGACGACCGGCAAGGTGCCGAACACCTCGGCCACGGCGGCGTCGTCTGGTTCCGACCTCAACGGCATGGCGGCGCGGAATGGCGCTCGCCAGATCAAGGATCGGCTGACCGATTTCGCCGCCGAAAAATATCAGGTACCGCGCGACCAGGTGCTGTTCCTGCCCAACCGGGTGCGCGTCGGCAACCAGGAGATCGCCTTCGCCGACCTCGTCAAGCAGGCCTATATGGCGCGCATCCAGCTTTCGGCGGCGGGGTTCTACAAGACGCCGAAAATCCACTGGAACCGCGACAAGGGCGAGGGCCGCCCCTTTTACTACTTCGCCTATGGCGCCTCGTGCTCGGAGGTCTCGGTCGACACGCTGACCGGTGAATACGTGGTCGAGCGCACCGACATTCTGCATGACTGTGGCCGGTCGCTGAACCGGGCCATCGACATCGGCCAGATCGAGGGCGGCTTCATCCAGGGCATGGGCTGGCTGACGACGGAAGAACTGTGGTGGGACGACAAAGGCCGGCTGCGCACCCATGCGCCGTCGACCTACAAGATTCCGCTCGCCTCCGATCGGCCGAAGATTTTCAACGTCACCCTGGCCGACTGGCCGGAAGCGGGTGAGCCGACCATCCACCGCTCCAAGGCGGTCGGCGAGCCGCCGTTCCCGCTCGGCATGTCGGTGCTGCACGCCCTGTCGGATGCGGTGGCGAGCGTCGCCGACAACAGGATCTGTCCGCGCCTCGACGCGCCGGCGACCCCGGAGCGGGTTCTAATGGCGATCGAGCGGTTGAAGTCCGCGGCGAAGGCCTGATTCTGGCGCCAGGGCCGGCAATGCGTGCAATTCAGGCCGAAAAACCCTATGTTTCCCGCACGGGAACGCGAATGATGAATTCGAAAGTGCAAAGCCTCAAAGACTTCCTTGCTGGTCAAGGCCGCATCGCTTTGGTCGAGGTCGCCGGCACGAAAGGGTCGACGCCACGCGAGAAGGGCGCGCTCATGCTCGTCTCGCAATCGGCAATCCTGGGCACGATCGGCGGCGGTCAGCTCGAATACATGGCCATCGACAAAGCCAGGCAGATGCTTTTCTCCCCCTCAAGGGGGGAGAGACGCCGCGCCGCGACCCTCGACGTCCCGCTAGGCCCCGAGATCGGCCAATGCTGCGGCGGGCGGGTCGAAGTGCTGATCCGGCTGGTGGATGCGGCGCTCGCCGCCGAATTGGTCGCGGCTGCGGAAGCCGAGGAGGCACAGCTGCCGCATGTCTATATCTTCGGCGGCGGCCATGTCGGCCAGGCGCTGGCGTCGACGATCGCACTTCTTCCCGTGTATGGCGTCGTCATCGAGACGCGGGCCGAGGCGCTGGAAGGCATGCCGGAAACCGTCGAGACCCGGCTGACGCCGATACCGGAAGCTATGGTGCGCGATGCTCCTGCGGGGGCCGCCTTCGCCATCCTCACCCACGACCACGCGCTGGATTTCCTGATCGTGGCCGAAGCGCTGAAACGCGGCGACGCCGCCTATGTCGGCATGATCGGGTCGAAGACCAAGAAAGCGACGTTCAAGAACTGGTTCCTGAAATCGGCGGATGGCAGCGAGGCGGAATTTGCCCGCCTCATTTCGCCGATCGGCGGCGACGCCGTCAAGGACAAGCGGCCGCAAGTCATCGCGGCGCTTGCGGCGGCCGAGATCATGACGGCGCTGGTCATGCACGCCGCGGCGCCGAATGCTGGTCAACAAGTCCCGCACGAGAAGGCGATAGCCGGCTAAGTTTTGCCGGACAGATATTCGGTTTCAATCGCCCGAAAATCCGTTTGCTCGACGCATCTCAACGGGGTCGTTTCAGCCCCAGATGGTCGCGCAGTGTGCGACCCTCATAGTCGATGCGGAACAGGCCGCGCCGCTGCAGTTCCGGCACGACCAGCGTCGCAAAGGCATCGAGCTCTCCGGGGAAATACGAGGGCATGACGTTGAAGCCGTCGGCCGCACCGCCCTCGAACCGCGCCTGCAGCTCGTCGGCGATTTGGGCGGCTGTGCCGACAATGCGCCAATGGCCGCGGGCGCCGGCGAAATGGCGGGCAAGCTGGCGGATGGAAAGGTTGTCGCGGCGAGACTGCTCGATCACCAGTGCTTGCCGGCTTTTCATCCCCTCGCTCTCCGGTAATTCCGGCAGCGGCCCCTCGATCGGATAGCGCCACAGATCGGAGATGCTGAGATAGCTGGAAAGCAGCGCCACGCCGACATCGTCGGGGATCAGCTCCTGCAATTCCGCGTATTTCTCCTGGGCCTCTGCCTCGGTCTCCGCCACCACTGGCGCTACGCCGGGCATGATCTTGATGTCGCCCGGCTCACGCTCATAGGCCGCCATGCGTCCCTTGAGATCGTCATAAAAGGCTTTCGCTTCCTCGAACGTCTGCGCGGTCGTGAACACCACGTCTGCGGTGCGGGCGGCGAGGTCGCGGCCGACCTCAGAGGCGCCGGCCTGGACCATGACCGGCGCGCCCTGCGACGAACGCGGCAAGTCGAGCGGATCCCGCACCGAAAAGCTTTGGCTGGCATGACTGGAAGCTTCATCGAGCTTGCCGTGCCAAAGCCCGGCGACCACTTCGGCGAACTCCCGCGCCCGTTCGTAGCGGTCGGCATGGGGCTTGAGGCCCGTCGAGCCGAAATTGGCTGCTTCGATGGGACTGGCCGAGGTGACCAGGTTCCAGCCGGCCCGACCGCCACTTAAATGGTCGAGCGACAGAAAGGCCCTCGCCAGCCCGTAAGGCTCGTTGTAGCTGGTCGACGCGGTCGAGACGAGGCCGATGCGGCTGGTCTGGGCGGCTAGCGCCGAAAGCAGGCTGATCGGCTCGAAACCGATTGAGCGCGACGTTTGGCTGGCGATGTCGATATTTGCTTCGCGCAGGCCGGCAGCGTCCTCGCAGAACACCATGTCGAATTTCGCCGCCTCCGCCGTACGTGCCAGCTGGATGTAATGGTCGATGTCGATTCCGGCGGTCACGTGGGCCTTGGGGTGGCGCCAGGCGGCGATGTGGTGCCCTGTCGCCCATAGGAAGGCGCCGAGCTTCATCTGGCGAGCGGTCATTGGCCACCTCCGCCGGCAAGCCCGAGATGCGAGCGCAAGGTTGCGCCGCGATAGCTCTGTCGAAAAAGGCCGCGCCGCCGCAAAGCCGGCAAGACCAGACCGAAGAAATCGTCGAGCGCGGAAAGCTGTGCCGGCATTTGGATGTTGAACCCGTCGCAGCTTGGTGTGCGGAATTCTTCTTCCAAGCTATCGGTGACGGCAGCCGGCTTACTATCGGCGATAGACGCGACGTTCCTCAGCACCTTCACGGCATCCGGGTCGCGTCCGCAGGCGGCAACACGGCGCCTCAGTTCGTCATAGTTTGCTTTCGCACTCTCGATCGGTCCGTCGCCCAGCAGGATCACATCGGCGGCGCGAGCGACAATATCCAGATCGGGCTCCGACAGATCCGACAAGACAAGCACCGGCGTGTCCTGCGGCGACCGTGCGACGTTCAGCGGTCCGCGCACGGAGAAGAACTCGCCCTGATGGTCAAGAAAGTGCATCTTTTCGGGGTCGTGGAAGCGGCCTCCGCTTTGGTCGAACAGCAGTGCGTCCGCATCCCAGCCCTGCCACAGGCCCTGAACGATGCCGATATATTCCTGCGTGCGACGGCGAAAATCGTCGCCGGAAAAGCCTTCGGGCCGGCTGAAATTGGCGGCCTCGCGTGGCGCCTGCGTCATGGTCGCGTTCCAGCCGGCGCGGCCATGGCTGATGATGTCGAGCGAGGCAAAACGGCGCGCCAGATTGTAGGGCTGGTGGGCAATTGTCGAGGCTGCGGCAACGAGGCCGATCCTGCTCGTCACTGTCGCCAGTGCGGCGATGAGCGTCGTCGCTTCGAAGGGACTGCTGGACGGCTCGCCGCTCGCCAATGAGTCGGAGATAACGACCATGTCGATACCTGCCGCCTCGGCCTTTCGCACGAAGCCGGCTATCTCACTGAATGTCGGGCCGGTCTGCCCTGCGGTGGAAGCGATGTTGAGCGAAACGGCGAGATGCATTCTGCTGTCCATTTGGCTATCAGCGATAGCGTGCAGCCATTCGGCTACCAACCTAGGCTGGCTTTCGCCCAGGGCAACTGCCCCGGATGGGCCACGAGGCCATCACTTGCCGGCCAGGAGATCGTTGATCAGCCGCTGGCAGCGTTCGGCCATGAAGTCGAGCAGCAGCCGCACTTTCGGATCCTGCAGCTTCTTGTGCGGATAAACGGCTGCGAACTGCACCGGCGTCGGCGGCGTGTTGCTCAGGATCACTTTCAGGCGCTGGTCGCGGATAAACGGCTCGACCTCGAAGCGCGGCTTGTTGATGATGCCGCGCCCCGACAGCGCCCAGCTGGTCAGCACGTCGCCATCGTCGGTATCGTAGGGCCCGTGCACTTCGAATTTCTGCGGGCCTGCGGGTGTCTGCAGCGTCCAAACATATTCGCGCGCGCCGGAGTAGCGCAGCATCAGGCAGTCATGTTTCTTGCCGATCAGTTCCTGCGGCTCCAACGGTTCGCCGCGCGCCTCTAGATATTTCGGCGCCGCCACCAGCACGCGCTCGCATTCCATGATGCCACGCATTCTTAGGCTGGAATCCTCGATGATGCCGAGCCGGAAGGCGACGTCGATACCCTCCTTCATGATGTCGACATTGTGGTCCGAAAGCCTGAGCCGCACCTCGATATCAGGGTATTTGTCGTGGAAATCGGGTATGCCCGAAGCCACCAGCCGGCGGCCGAGACCCAAAGGTGCCGTGACACGGATGGTACCGCGGGGCTGGCCGGAAAGGGCCGAGACAGCCGCTTCGGCCTCGGTGATCGCCTCCAGCACCTGCTTGGCACCTGAATAAAAAACCGTGCCGTGTTCGGTCGGCATCAATTGCCGTGTGGTGCGGTTGAAAAGCCGGACCCCAAGATGCTTCTCCAACTCCTTGATGCGGTTGGAGGCCACCGCCGGCGAAATGCGCATGTCGCGCCCGGCGGCCGACAGATTGCCGAGTTCGACGACGCGGACGAAGACGGCGATGTTGTCGAGATAGGCCATGCGGAGCACCTTCGCCGGTTTGCAGCGATAAGCCTAGTATTTTCCATTTTTTTTTGAAAGTCATCGTGCACCTCGCCCCTTTCCGTTAGCGCTCCAGCCCGTAAAGTCACCCAATCGGCAGGGACGACTTCAATGATGGATTTCGCGATTTTCTGGGACTGGCTGAGCTTCGCCGTGCGCTGGCTGCATGTCATCACCGGCATCGCCTGGATCGGCTCGTCGTTCTACTTCGTCGCGCTCGATCTCGGCCTGCGCCAGCGGCCGGGCATGCCTGTCGGTGCCTTCGGCGAGGAATGGCAAGTGCATGGCGGCGGCTTCTACCACATCCAGAAATACCTTGTGGCGCCGGCCGAGATGCCCGAGCACCTGACCTGGTTCAAATGGGAATCCTACGCCACCTGGCTGTCCGGCTTCGCCATGCTGTGCGTCGTCTACTACGCCGGGGCCGATCTGTTCCTGATCGATCCCAACGTGCTGCCGATGTCCGTGCCGGTCGGTATCTTGCTGTCGCTGGCAACGATCGGTGTCGGCTGGGTGGTCTATGATCTCCTCTGCCGCTCGCCGCTGGGAAAAAGCGACACCGGCCTGATGCTGGTGCTTTACTGCGTGCTGGTGTTCATCGCCTGGGGGCTGACGCATTTGTTCACCGGCCGCGCCGCCTTCCTGCACCTGGGCGCCATCACCGCCACGATCATGTCGGCCAATGTCTTCATGGTCATCATCCCCAACCAGAAGATCGTCGTCGCCGACCTGATCGCCGGCCGCAAGCCCGACCCGAAATACGGCAAGATCGCCAAGCAGCGCTCGCTCCACAACAATTATCTGACGCTGCCGGTGCTGTTCCTGATGCTGTCGAACCACTATCCCCTGGCGTTCGGCACGCAGTTCAACTGGATCATCGCCTCGCTGGTGTTCATCATCGGCGTCTTGATCCGGCACTATTTCAACAGCGTCCACGCCCGCAAGGGTAACCCGACCTGGACCTGGATGGCAGCACTTGTCCTGTTCATCATCATCATCTGGCTGTCGACCGTGCCGAAGGTGCTGACCGGCGAACCCAGGCAATCGGCCGCCGCGCAAGCCTATGTCGCTTCGGTGCATTTCCCGGCCGTGCGCGACACCGTGCTCGGCCGCTGCTCGATGTGCCATGCGGCGGAGCCGGCCTACGAGGGCATCTATCATGCGCCGAAGGGCGTGATGCTGGATAACGATGCGGATATCGCCAACCACGCCCGTGAGATCTATCTCCAGGCCGGCCGCAGCCACGCCATGCCGCCCGCCAACGTTAGCCAGATCACCGACAAGGAACGCGCGCTGCTGGTGGCCTGGTTCGAAGGCGCAGGGAAATAGCATGATTTCGACACTTCTGCGTGGCCGCACGCTGTCCTTCGAGCGCTGGCCGCAAACCATCGACGACCACTCCGCTTGGCGCTACGAGGAGGATGGCGGTCTGCTGATCCGCGACGGCAGGATCGTTGCCACCGGTGCCTATGCCGAAGTTGAAAAGCAGGCTGGCGAAGCGGTGAAAAAAATAGATCATCGGCCGCATCTGCTCCTGCCGGGCTTCATCGACGCGCATGCGCATTTTCCGCAGATGCAGATCATCGCTTCCTATGGCGCAGAACTGCTCGACTGGCTGAACACCTACACTTTTCCGGAGGAAACGAAGTTCTCCAACGCCCAGCACGGTCGGCGCATAGCGCGGCTATTCCTCGACGAGGTGGTGCGCCACGGCACCACGACGGTCGCCGCCTACTGCTCGGTGCATAAGGCTTCTGCCGAAGCCTTCTTTGCAGAGTCGCATGACCGCAACATGCTCAACATAGCCGGCAAGGTTATGATGGACCGCAATGCGCCAGACGGCGTGCTCGACACTCCGCAATCCGGCTACGACGACACAAAGGCGCTGATCGCCGAGTGGCACGGCAAGGGACGGCAGCTTTATGCCATCACGCCGCGCTTCGCCATCACCTCGTCGCCGGAGCAGATGGAGATGGCCGGCGCGCTGTGCCGGGAATACCCCGACCTGCACATGCAGACGCATCTGTCGGAAAATCATGCCGAGATCGCCTTCACGAAAGAACTCTATCCGTGGTCGCGCGACTACACCGACGTCTACGAGCACTATGGGCTGTTGGGGAAAAAAAGCCTGTTCGGCCATTGCATCCATTTGTCGGAGCGCGAGGCGGACGCGCTTTCGGCCTCGGGTTCGGTGGCGGTGTTCTGTCCGACCTCGAACCTGTTCCTTGGTTCCGGCCTGTTCGACTATCAGCGCTTTCGCCGCCGCGACAGGCCGATCCGTATCGCCGCCGCCACCGATGTCGGCGGGGGCACCAACTATTCCATGCTGCGCACCATGGACGAGGGCTACAAGGTGATCGCACTGAACGGCGAGAAGCTGAACCCGTTCCAGTCCTTCTGGCAGCTGACGCGCGGCAATGCCGAGGCGCTGTCGGTGGCGGAAAGGATCGGCACGCTGGACGCAGGCACCGACGCCGACATCGTCGTGCTGGATGCCAGGGCGACACCGGCAATGCGGCTCAGGATGGAAACGGTCGAGACGTTGGCGCAGGAATTGTTCCTGCTGCAGACGCTAAGCGACGACCGCGCCGTACGCGAGGTCTATGTGGCCGGACGGGCCGCCAAGAGCGATATGCCAATTTAGAACGCTCCAGCGTGTTGCTTGCTTGACCCGGCGGCAGCCATCGGTCAAAGCGTGCGGCGAAGTTGACAGGGGAACGACATGGCCGTTGCTGACGACATCGCTCTGATCAAGAGACAGGAAGAGACCCTTGTCTTCTCCGTCTTCGACGAGGCCGTTGCGTTCAAGATCGGCTCGGCCATCCGCAAACGGGCTTTGGCCGAGAACCTGCCTGTTATCGTCGAGATAAGGACCTTCGATCGGCCGCTGTTCTATGCCGCGATGCCCGGCTCGAACGCGTCCAATCCCGATTGGGCACGTCGCAAGATCAATGTCGTCAGGCGATTCCTGAAAAGCACCTACCGCATGGTGCTGGAACAGCAGCGCCCCGACCGCACCTTCAAGATCGGTGAGGGCCTCGACATATCGGACTATGTGCTGGCCGGCGGTGGGTTTCCGGTGACTGTCAAGGGCGCCGGCGTCATCGGTGTGATCGCTGTCTCCGGACTGCCGGAGCGCCAGGATCACGGCGTCGTGGTCGATGCCCTGTGCGATCATTTGGGCGTCGACAAGCGCGGGCTGGCATTGCCTCGGGAAGCCGAATGACCGTGCTCGACCCCAAATCGTTCCTTACCTCGATCTTCAACGCGGCCGTCGCCGCCGCCGATCCGGAACGAACCATCCGGGATCATTTGCCGGCCAGGCCTAAGGGCCGCACCGTCGTCATTGGCGCGGGAAAAGGCTCGGCGCAGATGGCGGCGGCGTTCGAGAAGGTGTGGGACGGTCCGATCGAAGGGCTGGTCGTCACCCGCTACGGCTACGGCGCGAAATGCGAGCGTATCGAGATCATCGAGGCCGCGCATCCGGTGCCGGATGCAGCCGGGCTTGAAGCCTCGCGCCGCCTGCTCGCCAAGGTCCAGGGGTTGACGGCGGACGACCTGGTCGTGGCGCTGATTTCGGGCGGCGGCTCGGCGCTCCTGCCGTCGCCGGCCGCCACCCTGACGCTGGCCGACGAGATCGCCGTCAACGAGGCGCTGCTCGCCTCCGGCGCGCCGATCGCAGCGATGAACACCATCCGCAAGCACCTTTCGACCATCAAGGGTGGCAGGCTGGCCGCCGCGGCGTATCCGGCCAAGGTGGTGTCGCTGGTCGTTTCCGATATTCCCGGCGACGACCCGGCGCTGGTCGCCTCCGGCCCGACGGTTCCGGATAAAGGCAGCCGCGCAGACGCTCTGGCATCGATATCAGCCTATGGCATGAAACTGCCGGCCTCGGTGATGGCGCATATCAATTCGCCGGCCGCCGATGCGCCAAGTCCTGAGGATGAACGTTTTTCGCGCAACGAGGTACATCTGATCGCCTCTGCCGGCGTATCGCTCGAGGCAGCGGCCGCGGAAGCGAAACGGCAAGGCGTCGAGGCCGTCATCCTCTCCGACTCGATCGAAGGCGAAGCGCGCGAGGTCGGCGGCGTCCACGCAGCGATCGCCCGCGAAGTGGCGACCCGCAACCGCCCATTTCCAAAGCCAGTGCTGATGCTGTCGGGTGGCGAAACAACGGTGACACTTCGTGCCAAGGGCAAGGGCGGCCGCAATTCGGAATTCCTGCTCGCGTTCGCCATCGGCATCAGCGGCGTCGAAGGCATTCATGCACTGGCCGCCGACACCGACGGTGTCGACGGTTCGGAAGACAATGCCGGCGCCTTTGCCGACGGTTCGACGGTGTCGCGCATGCGGGCAGCCGGGGTCGATGCCAAGGCTATGCTGGCCGGCAACAATGCCTGGACGGCCTTCAACGCGGTTGGCGATCTTTTCGTGCCGGGCCCGACCGGTACGAATGTCAACGATCTCAGGGCAATCCTCGTCGGATAATCCCAGCACCAGGTGATCTCAGGCGGCCATCAGCCGCTTCACCTTTCTCATATCGTCCAGGAACCGGCCTCGTTCGGCTTGCTTGTCCGCAGGCTCACGAATGCGCAGGATGAGGGAGGGATGAATAGTGACAAAGACGCGCAAACCGTCCTCGCGTTCGACCACCTGGCCGCGCATCTTCATCACCGGAATCGGCTTGCCCAGCAGCGACGTCGCCGCTGTCGCGCCGAGTGCCACGGCGATGTTTGGCTTGATCAGCTCGAACTCCTGGTCGAGCCACCAGCGGCAGGCCTGAATCTCGCCGGCATTCGGCTTGGAATGGATGCGCCGCTTGCCGCGCGGTTCGAATTTGAAGTGCTTGACCGCGTTGGTGACGTAAACTTTCTGACGGTCAACCCCGGCGTCATCAAGGATGGCGTCGAACACCCTGCCTGCAGGCCCGACGAAAGGCTTGCCGGCGAGATCCTCCTGATCACCAGGCTGTTCGCCGACGAAGATCACCTTGGCATCGTCCGGGCCTTCGCCGAACACGGTCTGCGTCGCATGACGCCAAAGCGGGCAGCGACGGCAGCCCTCTGCGGCCTCGCGCAGGTTCGTGATCGAGCTGGCTTCGTCCGCTATCGGCTCCGCACGTGCAATAGAAACACGCCGGGCAGGGATCTTCGCTTCATGCGGAAGGCCCGTGGTCGCCATCATGTTGCCTCGTCCATTTCGATATTGAAATGAACGAGATCGGCGATGGTTCCTTTCCTTACACCTCGTGCAGATAGAGGTGGTAATCCAGTTCGCTGACCGTGCGCGCCACGCGCAGATATTCCGACTGCTTGATCGCCACGAAGGTCCGGTGCAGGTCCTCTCCGAGTGCGCCCTTCAGGAAGCTGGATGCTCGCGCGGCTTCGATCGCGGCGCGCCAGTCGACGGGCATCGTCGTGCGCGTGACTGCCGCCTCGTAGCCGTTGCCTGTCGTTTCCGGACCAGGATCGAGACCTTCGTCGAGCCCCTTGACTATAGCTGCCAGCACGGTCGCGGCTATCAAATAGGGGTTGGCGTCGACGCCGGACGGCCTGTGCTCGATGCGCCGGTTCTTGGCGTCGCCCGCCGGCACGCGCAGCGCCACCGAGCGGTTGTTCACACCCCAGGTCGGCGCCACCGGCGCATAGGACTGCGAGACGAATCGCCGCCAGGAATTGGCGTGCGGCGCAAACACCAGCATCGATTCCGCCATCGTCTGGATCAAGCCACCGAGCCCTTGCAGCAGCGGCAGCGACCAGCTCTCGCCGCCGGCTTCGGCAAAGACGTTTCGGCCAGCCTTGTCCTGCAGCGAGACATGAAAATGCATGCCGGAGCCGGCATATTTCTCGATCGGCTTGGCCATGAAACAGGCGGTGACGCCGTGGCGGCGCGCCTGCGCGCGGACCAGCCGCTTCAGCATGACGAGGTCGTCGGCCGCTCGCATCACATCCTTGCGGTAGTTCAGCGTCAGTTCGTATTGGCCCGGCGCATATTCGGAAATCACCGTCTCGGCCGGGATGCCTTGTGCCCTAGCTGCGGCATAGATGTCGGAAAACAGCGGCTCCATGCCATGCAAGTGATCGACGGAATAGACCTCGGTCTTGCCTGAGACACGACCGTCGAGCACGGCGCGCGCCGGCTGCACCTTGCCGTCGGCATCGCGCTCATTGGCAAGAAGAAAAAATTCGAGTTCGAAGGCGCCGGCCGGATAGAGACCCTTGGCTGCCAATATGTCGACCTGCCGTGCCAGCGCGAGGCGCGGATCCGATGACATCGGCTGGCCGTCGAGCTGGTACATAGCCATCAGCAACTGGCCGCGTGGCGGATTCGTGCCGTAGAGCGACACCAGCGTGCCGGGGATCGGCCATGCCCTGAGGTCGCCGTCGCCGGTCGTCCAGATCAGCCCGGTCTCATGCACATCCTCGCCGGTGATGTCGAGGCCGAGGATCGAGATCGGCATATAGCGGCCGCCCTCAAAAATGCTTTTCAGCTCATGCCGGCGCACGATCTTGCCGCGGCCGACGCCATTGGCATCGGTCAGCACGATATCGAAAGCCTCGATCTCGGGATGGGCATCGAGAAAGGCTTGCGCCTCGGTGGGCGTCGAGCCCGAAGGTGAGGTCATCATGGCATTGGAGTGGTCCATCGCCGCTTGTCTCATGCCGCAAGCTTTGCCGCAACCGCGCCGAAGGCGGCGATCAGCCGGTTGACCTGGGCTCCTGACGTCGCCGGCGAGATCAGCATCATGTTGTGGAAGGGTGCGATCAGCACGCCGCGATTGACCAGCGCGACATGAATAGCTGCCTCCAGTTCCGGCGCATGCGCTATCTCCGCCTCGGCGCCATTCCTCAAGGGGCCGGGCGCGCAGATGAACTCGACGCGCGCGCCGACGCGCGAAACATGCCAGGGCAGACGGTAGCGGTCGATCACGCCGGTCAGCCCGGCATCCAGCCGCTGCGCCAGATGGTCCATGCGGTCATAATTTTCCTGCGTCATCACCTCTTCGAGCGTGGCGCGCATCGCCGAGAATTGCAGCGGGTTGGCCGAGAGCGTCGTGCCCATGCCGGAATAGCCCGGCTCCTTGGTCCTGTTGTAATCTGCGTAGCGCGATGCGACGTCGTCGCTCATGCCCCACACACTGGCCGGCACGCCGCCGGCAATCGGCTTGCCCAGAACGAAGAAGTCCGGCTCCAGCCCGTATTTCCTGGTGTAGCCGCCCGGGCCGGTCGAGATCGTATGCGTCTCGTCGATCAAGAGCAGCGTGCCGGCTTCACGCGTCAGTCTGCGCAGCGCATCGTGGAAACCGGCATCGGCCAGCACCATGCAGGAATTGGTCAGCACCGGTTCGGCGATGACGCAGGCGACATCCTTGCCCTTGAGCGCGGCTTCGAGTGCTGAAACATCGTTGAACTCGATGACCTTGGCGGTGCGGGTCAGGTCGCGGAATTCGCCCGCCAGCCCCGGCCGATTGACCACGATACCATCGACAAGCCGCACCATCGTCTCGTCGACCGAGCCGTGATAGCAGCCGTTGAAGACGAGGATCTTCTCACGGCCTGTAACGGCGCGGGCGACGCGCAATGCAAAGCGGTTGGCGTCGGTCGCCGTTGTCGCGATCTGCCAGAACGGCAGGCCGAAACGCTGTTGTAGCAACGGCCCTATGGCGATCGCGTCTTCCGAAGGCAGCATATAGGTCAGGCCGCGCCCAGCCTGGCGGCGGATGGCGCGCGCCACCGGCGGCGGCGAATGGCCGAACATCGAGCCGGTGTCGCCAAGGCAGAAATCGTCGAGCCTGATACCGTCGATATCGGTGATGGTCGCGCCCTTGGCGCTGTCGACCAGGATCGGAAACGGCGTCGGCCAGTCATTCATCCAGTGCATCGGCACGCCGCCGAAGAAGCCGGGCAGGCCGTTGCCGACCTTGGCTTGCGACTTTGGCCGGGCCTTGCGGAAGGCCGCACCTTCGGTCTCGCGCAATTCGGCAATGCGGTCGCGGCTGATGCCGCCGATGGACGTCTTTGACGTGTGCATGAAACTCCCTCTGGTCCGCCACTCTTAGCCAATCCGTGTCCGCAAACGCAATTGGCCGCGCATCTGTCTGCATTGGCTCAGCCGGCATGGGCACCGCTTGACCCCGTTGACGAAGTCAGCGCCAATACAAGCGGCCATGGGGACAGAAATGCGGACGATCATCGGTGTGGCGACGCTGTTGTTATCGGCCAGCGCGGCCTTCGCCTCAGGTGGCATCTGGTGCAACGTTGACGATGATGCTGTGGCATTCGACGTCGGTGCCGGCGTCACCAGAGGCATGGGCGACCCGACCTTCAACTTTCGCGGCGATCTCGAAATCAAGACGAGGCCGGTCGGCGACGACCTGCGCAAGACCGTGTTCGAGGATTCCAATCTGACCCAGTACTGGCTGGACGGCAAGGAATTGCGGCTGAACATCTACCGCGAGCATCAGCTCGCGGATACCTACAACTATGTCGAACTGACGATCCTGACCAAGACCAGCGACGAGAGCGTCTATGACGGTCAGTACACGCTCGCCGTCTATGACAAATCCGCTGACACGGACAAGGACGGCAAGACTGTTGAGTTGACGGGCAAGGTGTCGTGCGGGGCTGAGTAAATCCGAAACTACGCCGTGATGTCGATGACGCCGCAGTCGCCGGCGGCACTGCCGAAGGCGACACGGCGCTCTTCCCTGTCCCACATCATCGAGGTGATGGCGCCCTTGCCCGGTCGCCGCAACAGCACTTCCTTGGCGTCTGCAAAGCGCACCGCCATCACCATGCCGTCATCATAGCCGACGGCGACGACATCCTGGCTCGGGTGGCAGGCGACTGATGTCACCATGGCGTTGCCGCGCGTGCCGAGCTCCAGCGGGGCCTTGCCCATGGGACCATCCTTGCTTGAGAATGGCCAGACGATCGCCGCCGGCGCGCCGGAACTCGCCAGCCACTTTCCCTTCACGCTCCACGACAGGCTTTTGACCTTGCCGGGATAACCGCTCATGCGCATGTGCTTGCCGTCGGCGAGCTTCCAGCCATGCAATGCGTTTTCCTGCATGGTGGTGACCAGGAAGGCGCCGTCGGGCGAGAAGGTGATGCCGGTGTGGGCGCCGGCCCATTCGAGCTCCACCGGCTTTCCCTCGGCGGCCGGGAAATGCAGCGTCGCGCCATTGTAGCGAGCAACGCCGAAACGCATGCCCTTGGGCGAAAAGGCCAGTCCCTCGACCGAGCGCGGATGGACGAATTCCCGGGTCTTGCCGTCGGCAAAGCGCACGAAGGCGGTCTTGCCCGTCGCATAGGCGATGGCGCCTTGCGGCCCAGCAGCAACGCTGGTGATCCATTTCTTTCCGGCATTGGTCAGTTCGGTGGCCTCGCCGCCCGCCTTCACGGCAAACACCTTGCCGTCCTCGCCGCCGGTGATCAGACGGTCGTTGGCCGCATCATGGAAGGCGGCCAGCAGCCCGTCATTGGCCTGTACCGTCTTGTGGCCAAGGTCAAGCCGATGGACGGCGCCATCGGCCATCGCGAAATGCGGCACGTCGCCGAGGAAGACGGCGGCGACGCAATGTCCCTCGAGATCAAGCGGGGCGACGGTCGGCATGGCAAGTCTCAACGGTCATTCGTTCGTTCCAGCGCAGGATGACGGTTTCCTCGATCGGAACCGGGCCGCCTTGATAGGTGAACACGAACCATTTGTCCCAGTTTTCGATCAACCAGGCTTTCGAAAGTCCACGTTTTTTCTCGAACCGGCTTTCCTCCGGCAGCACTGCGAAGACCAGACCCGCCTTGTAACCGGACGTCACCATGAGTCCAAGCCCGGCCTCATCCTCCTGAGGATCGAACACCATAAGATCGACGGTCCCAGAGCCGGGGCCGACATCGTAATTATCGGAAAGTTGAATGATGTCGCCGATGATCAGGAAATCATCGGCCAGATCGAGCAAACGCGCCATTGGTAACGGTCAGGCCGCCTGGCAGGCGTCAAAACTCTTCTTCAGCCGCTCGGCGTCGAGTTCGCGGCCGATGAAAACAAGCCGGCTCTCATGCTTTTCGCCATCCTTCCAGGCACGCTGGTGGTCGCCCTCGATGATCATGTGCACACCCTGGATGACATAGCGTTCATCGTCGCCCTTGAGCGCAATAATGCCCTTCAGTCGCAGGATGTTGGGGCCTTCCATCTGGGTGATCTTCTCGATCCATGGGAAGAATTTCTTCGGGTCCATCTCGCCGCCGCGCAGCGACACCGACTGAACGGTCACATCATGGATGTCGGAAGCATGCGCGTGATGATGGTGCCCGTCATGATCATGGTCGTGATGATCATGGTCGTGGTCATGATGATCGTGGTCGTCATGCGCCTCGAGGAAATGCGGATCGTTTTCCAGAGCCCTGGACAGGTCGAAGGCGCCGCGGTCGAGCACTTCGGATAGGGCGACGCTGGCTCGCGCGGTGCGGTGGATCTTTGCCGCCGGATTGATGGCGCGGATCGTCGCCTCGACCTTGGCAAGCTCTTCGGGGGTGACGAGATCGGTCTTGTTGAGCACGACGACATCGGCGAAGGCGATCTGGTCCTCGGCTTCCCTGGAATCCTTGAGCCGCAGCGGCAGATGCTTTGCGTCGACCAGCGCCACCACCGCGTCGAGCCTGGTCTTGGAACGCACGTCGTCGTCCATGAAGAACGTCTGCGCCACCGGCACCGGATCGGCAAGCCCGGTGGTTTCGACGACGATGGCGTCGAAACGGCCGGGCCGGCGCATCAGGCCCTCGACGACGCGAATCAGGTCGCCGCGCACCGTGCAGCAGACGCAGCCATTGTTCATCTCGTAGATCTCCTCGTCGGATTCCACGATCAGGTCGTTGTCGATGCCGATTTCGCCGAACTCGTTGACGATGACGGCGTAGCGCTTGCCTTGGTTTTCCGACAGGATGCGATTGAGCAGCGTCGTCTTGCCGGCGCCGAGATAGCCGGTGAGAACGGTTACGGGAATCTGCGTCTGTGCGTCGCTCATGGGTTGCCTCGAACTATCTGGGCCGCGAAAGATACGGCGATCGAAATGAGATTGTCGGCTCCATATAGGATGTGCGCCGGGCTTTTGCACGAGGCAAACCGATGGGCCAAACCGGCTTGCCGACATTACCGAATTTCCATTGGCGAGAGCCGCTATGACCGCCTAGATCAGGATGGGGGAGGCCAATTCGAGAGGCACGATATGTCCGGCAAGCCATCCTCCTTCTCATTGAACAGGCGCAAGGCGCTCGGCTTGATCGCGGTTACCGCCGGCGGTGGTGTCTTCCTACCGGCCGCGGCAATGGCCGCCCAATCTTCGGTTACCCAGGCCTCGCCCTATGCCGGACTGGCCCTTTTCGAGACCGGCGCCGGTGTCTGCGCCATTACACCTGAAGTGACCGAGGGACCGTTCTATTTCGACCCGAAGCTCGAACGTGCCGATGTCACCGAAGGCAAGAAGGGCATAGCCCTTGATGTCCGGTTGCAGGTCGTCGACGCGGCCTGCCGGCCGCTTGCCGGCGCACGTGTCGACATCTGGCATTGCGACGCGCAAGGTGCCTATTCCGGCTATCCGGGGCAAGGTGACGGCAGGGACGTCGACACGTCGGGCCAGACCTTCCTGCGCGGCTGGCAGAAGACCGATGCAAGCGGCATCGTTTCTTTCGCCACCATCTATCCCGGCTGGTATCGCGGCCGCACCACCCATATCCATTTCAAGGTCTTCCCCGACGACAGTTCGGTAATGACCGGCCAGTTGTTTTTCCCCGACAGTCTCAGCGAGCAGATATTCACCACGGTCGCGCCCTACAATGACCGGCCCGGCAAGCGCGACACCTCGAACGCCAGTGACGGCATCGCCAGGCAGGCCGGACCGCTGTCGCAGGCGGCACTGCGCGAGGTGGAGGATGCCTACCAGGCGCTGATGATCGTCGCGGTGAAGCCTGGCTGAGCGCCATTCGCTCACGCGCCGTGCCCGCGACGAAAACTCCGGCCGCGAAAACTCGTTTGTCATCTAACTGAAATAAACATCTGGCATTAGCCACCTCGGACACCACAATGCTTGCCGGCAAAGATGTTTGAAGCGCCGGAAATCTTTTTGATCGTCATTGCCAACCGGCCGGCTGCCTCTATGCTGCCCGCACCCGGTACGGCCGAAGAGGGATGACCATGGCCAAGGCGGACAAGACTGCGACAATGAGCCGGCTGCATTCGGCGGCAAGGCTTGCAAGAACTGCGCTGGCGGCACGGCTTCTAGCGCACGGCTTTTATGCCGGCCAGGACCAGATCATGCTGGCGCTCGACCGCGAGGATGGCCAGACGCCCGGCAATCTTGCAGGGCGTCTCGGCGTACGGCCGCCGACCATCACGAAGACCATCAACCGCTTGCAGGCCCAAGGTTTCCTGGATAAACGCGCCTCCGAGGCCGATGCCCGCCAGGCGCATATCTTCCTCACCGATACCGGGCGCGAGATCATTCACGCCATCGAGAAGTCGGTGAAGAAGACGGAAAAGCAGGCGCTGAAAGGCCTCGACAAGAAGGACCAGAAGACGCTGTTCAAGCTGCTCGCCCGCATCGAGGCCAACCTCTCGAACGAAGAACTGGCTTTGATCGACGACGACGCCGAGTCGGACGACTGATTGTGCGTTAGAGCATTCCACCTTTCCACGGAAAACGGCGAACCGCTCCAACTCTTTGTTTTGACGCAATTCCGGACGGAAAACCGCGTCACACTTTTCCTGGAATTGCTCCAGGCGGCAGGCGTTCAAGCCGCCGCTGCAGAGCCTTGTATAAGCGACGACCAGCGTCCCGGCGTCATGCCGAACGCCTTCTTGAATTGCCTGATGAAATGGCTTTGGTCGCTGAAGCCGGCGTCGATGGCGATTTGCGCCAATGGCTCGCCGGCGGCGATCATCCTCCGCGCGCGCTGGAGCCGGCGCATCACCAGGAAACGATGCGGGCTGGTCGAGAAGGCGGCTCGGAAATGCCGTGACAGGGCATAGCGGTCGAGCCCCGTTACCGCTTCCAACTCGCCGGAACGCACTGGGCGGGTCAGGTTTTCCGTGAGATAGTCGCGAGCCAGTGCAGCCGCCCGCCACGCCGTCCTGGCCATCGGCTTTGCCGGCTGGCCGGCATGCCGCGTCAGGCTTTGCATCAACTGCGCGAGGAAGTCGTCGACGAACAACTCGTCGAGTTCCCGCTCCATCGGGCCCAGCGCCGAAAGCAGCGTGGCGCAGAAGGCCGCGTCCGTCACCACGCCATCCCTGACAAACGGCAGCGACGCGCCGCCAAGGCACTCCAGCATCAAAGACGGCTCCAAATAGAGCATCCGGTAGCGCAGGCCGGCCTCCGTACCGGCGCCGCCGTCATGCAACTCGTCGGGATGCAGCACGATGATCTGGCCGGGCAGGCTGTGGCGCGTCGCGCCGAGATAGCGGAACGTCTGCACCCCGTGCAGCGTCACGCCGATCGCATAGGTATCGTGGCGATGCAGGTCGAAGGCATTGCCGTGGAAGCGCGCCTCGATCCGCTCCATGCCGGCGGGGTCGGGGGCGGAGATAATGCAGTTTTCCGCCGCATCGACGCACAAACGTCCAAGACCTCTAAAGGCCTGGCTGTCTAGATCGTGCGACATCGTTTCCTTCAGTCCCAAAACCGGGGCGCAACCTCGAATGGTCTATCTCTCATGTTCGATACGAAATTTGCAATCGTGCTCAGGCAGGATTTGCCGGTTTGGCAGAAACTCAACGTCACCGCCTTCCTGACCAGCGGCATCGCCGCCCAGTTTCCCGACATCATCGGCGAGCCCTATTGCGATCGCGCCGGCAATCTCTACAACCCGCTGTCGATCCAGCCGGTCATCGTGCTGTCCGCCGACCAGGCAACGCTTGGCACGATACACATGCGCACACTGGAGCGCGGCGTGACGACCTCGCTCTATGTCGAGGAGATGTTTTCGACCGGCTTTGACGCGGCCAACCGCGCCGTCTTCGCCGAATTCGCGCCTGAAGACGCCAAGGTGGTCGGCATAGCGCTTCGCGCCGACAAGAAGCTGGTCGACAAGATCACCAAGGGCGCCCGCATGCATCCGTAGCCCTTCAGACACTACGCCTGCCGGCGGCTCTTGTTGTGCCAGCCGGCTTTCGTGTCGCGACGCCGACAATTGGCTTGCCGGGAGCCGGCAATTCCCGCAAAGGAGAGCTCCAGTCCAGCTTCCGATCCGGCCTGCAATTGAGTGCTCCCCAAAGACATCTAGAAAGCGCGACGCCACCGGTGGCGATCCTGTGCATGCTTTCCACCTATGTCTGTTTCACCTTCCTCGACACCAGCAGCAAGTACCTCGTCCTTGCCGGCGTTTCGGTGCTGATCGTTGCTTGGGTGCGCTTTGCCGTGCATGTGGTGCTGGTCGGCACGCTGCTTCGCGGCTGGCGCGAGCCGGCGCGCTTTCGCCCGGACAATCTGCCGGCGCATGTCCTGCGCGGCCTGTTCTTGTTCGGCTCGACCATCTTCAACGTCCTGGCGCTACGGTCCCTGCAACTGGCCGAGACCACCTCGATCTATTTTTTCGGGCCGATGGTGATCACGGCTCTGGCCGGTCCGCTGCTCGGCGAATGGGCGGGCTGGCGCCGCTGGCTGGCAATCCTGGCGGCCTTTGCCGGTGTTCTCATCATCACCCGGCCGGGCGTCGGGATTTTCGGCATCGGGCATCTCTTCGCGCTCGGCTCGACGCTGTCGAACTGCTTCTACGTCATCATGACGCGCCGCATGTCGGCGACCGAGACGCCGGAGAGCCTGATCCTGTTCTCGGCGCTGGCGCCGGCGCTGCTGCTATTGCCCTTGCTGCCGTTTTCATTTTCGCTGCCGCATGATGGCTGGCACTGGTTCGTCCTGCTCATGCTCGGCGTGTTCGGCGGTGTTGGTCACTGGCTGCTGGTCCAGGCCTACCGGCTGGCGACCACCACGGCATTGGCGCCCTATCCCTATTCGCAGATGGTATGGATGATCATTTCCGGCTGGATCGTCTTCAAGCAGTTTCCCGACCGCTGGACGCTGGACGGCGCCGCCATCATCGTTGCCAGCGGCCTCTACATCGTTCATCGCGAGCACCGGCTTCGGCTGCAGAGCCGCGCGGGTTCGGATGTCGAGGCGGAAGCGCTGGCAAAAAAACTTTGATTTGCCTTCGATCGGTGGCATAACGCCGCCTTTAAACTGTTTAGGTCAAGAACTCAGGTCGGTCGGGGAGCGCAGAGCGCTGGCACAAAAAATCAAGCTTTCGACGATCGCGGATGCGCTCGGCGTGTCCACGGCCACGGTCTCGCTGGCGCTGCGCGACAGCCCTCTGGTTGCCGGAATCACGCGCGACCGCATCAAGGAACACGCTCGCGCCATCGGCTACATCTACAACCGCCGCGCCGCCAGCCTGCGCACCTCGCGTTCGGGCATTGTCGGCGTCGTGGTCCACGACATCATGAACCCGTTCTTCGCCGAAATCCTGCGCTCGATCGAAAGCGAGCTCGACCGCAGCCGGCAGACCTTCATCCTGTCTAACCACTACGATCAGCTTGAAAAGCAGCGCACTTTCATCGACACGCTTTTGCAGCTCGGCGCCGACGGCGTCATCATGTCGCCGGCCATCGGCACACCCGCTTCCGATATCGTGATGGCCGAGGAGAACGGTCTGCCGGCGGTGCTGATCGCGCGCACCGTCGAGGGCGCCGACGTGCCGGTCTTCCGCGGCGACGATGCTTATGGCACCGGGCTCGCCACCAACCATCTGATCTCGCTCGGACACAAGCGCATCGCCATGATCGGCGGCACCGACCAGACCTCGACCGGCCGCGATCGCTACCAGGGCTATGTCAACGCCATGGAGGCGGCCGGGCTTGAAGTCAGGCCGTCCTGGCGCATCGCCGGCCCGCGCACCAAGCAGGCCGGTTTCGAGGCCGCCGGGCAATTCCTGGCGCTGAAGGATAGACCGACGGCGGCCTGCTGCTGGAACGACCTTGTCGCCATCGGGCTCATGAACGGCATCGCGCGAGCCGGCCTCGTGCCTGGCCTGGACATTTCCGTCACCGGCTATGACGATCTCGAAGAGGCGGCGATTGCGACGCCGGCACTCACCACCGTCTGGAATGGGCAGCGCGAGGTGGGCCGCCGTGCCGCCAGCGCCCTGCTCGACAAGCTCAACGGGCAGATGGTGCGGCCCTCGCAGGAATTGATCAAGCCGGAACTGCATGTACGTCAGTCGACCGGCAAGCCGGTGGAGCGTGGATGACCAAGGCCGAACAACTGCAAACCGTCACCATCCTGGTGCCGGGCGATTTCAACGATCATGCGGTCGACCGCATCGACCGCACATTCAGGCGTGTCACAATCGAACGTGCCGATCCGTCCCTGGTCACCGACGAGATGCGCAGCAACGTGCGTGGCATCGCTTCGTTCGCCGGCATCAACGCGGCGATGATGGATGCACTGCCCAATCTCGAACTCATCGCTTCCTTCGGCGTCGGCTATGATTCGGTCGATGTCGGCCATGCGGCGGCGAAGAACGTCATGGTCACCAACACGCCCGACGTGCTGACCGAGGAAGTTGCCGACACTGCCATCGGGCTGCTGATCAACACTGTCCGCGACCTGCCGCGAGCCGAAACCTGGCTGCGCGATGGCAGTTGGGTGCGCAACGGCAACTATCCGCTGAGCCGGCTGACCTTGCGCGGGCGCCGTGTGGGTATTTTCGGCATGGGCCGCATCGGACAAGCTATCGCCCGGCGGCTCGAAGCTTTCGGCCTGCCGGTCTCCTACCACAATCGGCGTCGCGTCGAAGGGCTTTCCTACCAGTACCATCCGACGCTGAAAGGCCTTGCCGAATCCGTCGACACACTGATTTCGGTAGCGCCTGGCGGAGCCTCGACGGAGAAGGCGGTCAATGCCGAAATCCTGTCGGCGCTTGGCGCCGATGGCGTCTTCGTCAACATCGGCCGCGGCAGCACGGTCGATGAGCCCGCGCTTGCGGCAGCACTCGCCAACGGCATCATCGCCGCTGCCGGCCTCGATGTCTTTGCCGACGAACCGAACGTGCCCAAGGCGTTGCTCGACGCGCCAAACACCTCGCTGTTGCCGCATGTCGGCTCGGCCTCGGATCACACCCGCCGTGCCATGGCGGACCTGTGCGTAGACAATCTGGTGTCCTGGTTCATCGAGCGCCGCCCGCTGACGCCGGTGCCGGAGACGGTCGGAGTCAGGGCTCGTGGCTGAGCTGCGGCTGCCGCGTTTATTAACGTCGGCTTAACCCTCAGGAATCATTCTTTATCCTGTCCGGTGTGCGTGGATGAAGAATGATGAAAGCAATTTCCGCATTGATCGCTGCCGCAGCCCTGTTTGGCAGCATTCAGCTGTTTCACGGTGGCAGCAGTGAAAGTGCCGCCGACGAAGTCGTGCCGTCCAACAGCTACAGGTTGGTCGCCAATGGCGACGAGGCGGCGTGTGCGGTCAGTCGCGGGACCGAAATCTCGGATGGCTTGTCCCTGCTTGCCGTCGCCCCGATCTGCCGCAAACTCTTGCCGGGCATAGAGCAGGCGAAGTTCTGGCGAGAGCAAGACGACGGCACGGTCGCCTTCAGCGCCAACGGTGTCGATCCGATCGTCACATTCGCGGCTGCCGACGGCAATGGCTACGAATCTTACGCCCCGGCGCTGCCGCTGCTGTCGCTGGCGGCCACCAGTGACTCTAAATCTGGCGACTGATTATTCTGCCGCAGCGCGCGCTCCGGCTTTCGCCGCGGCGTGCAGGCGAACAGCATCGCCGAAGGCGCGGAATATTTTCGCCGAGTTGCTGTCCGACTTGACCCAATATTCAGGGTGCCATTGGACGCCGACGGCGAAGGCGCGAGCATCCCTGACCGACACCGCTTCGACCGTGCCGTCGTTGGCGACGGCCTCGATCTGCAGCTTCGAGCCGAGCCGGTCGACCGCTTGGCGGTGTACGGAATTGACCATGATGTCGCCCTCGCCGAACACACCGGCCAGGCAGCTTCCGGGCTTGATCGTCACCGTCTGCCGGATACCGAAGCGTTCGTCCTGATTGTCGCTCACCGGGGCGCGGTGGTCGAGCGAACCCTCGCGCTCCTGGATCTCGGTGCCGAGCGTGCCGCCGAGCGCCACATTCAATTCCTGGATGCCGCGGCAGATCGCGAGCAGCGGCACGCCGCGCTCGATCGCCCGGCGAATCAGCGGCAGCGTCGTGGCGTCGCGCGCCGGGTCATAGGGCCCGTTGGCTTCGCTGGCGTCGCCGCCATAAAGCGAAGGATGCACATTGGATTTCGAGCCGGTGACCATCACGCCATCGACCGACGACAGAAGTTCGTCGAAGTCGAGCCGGTCACCAAACGACGGCACAAGCACCGGGAACACGCCGGCGCCGGTGATCGCCGCTTCCAGATATTGCTGCGGGACGGCATGCCAGGTGTAGTTGTCGAACTGACGGACGTCGGTTGATATGGCGACGAGCGGCTGATGCATTTTGGCTCTGTGTTCCATCTGAGCAAGGGATTCCTGCCTCCAAAATAGGCGATCCCTGGGGATTTTTCCATGCCAAGTTTCAACGTGTCACATAGGCCAGGAAACGGCCCGTTAGATTATAGTTGCAGGGCGGCTGGGCTTCGCCGTCAAATCGGGCCGCCGTGCTGGACTCGACTTCTTGCCCGTGTATTGTCTCGAACGAACCGACACTGAAATCGAGGATATCCCCGAACGTCGGTCTTTTGATCCAAAAGGGAGGAACTGCATGGATCGTCGTTCATTCATTCGCAAGGCTGGTGTCACAGGCGTCGGCGCCGCGGCGGCGGCGGCCACTCTGGCGGCGCCCGCAATAGCTCAGTCCAATCCCAAGGTGACGTGGCGGCTGGCGTCGTCCTTCCCGAAGTCCCTCGACACCATCTATGGCGGCGCCGAGGTGTTCTCGAAGATGCTGTCGGAAGCCACCGACGGCAATTTCCAGGTCCAGGTCTTCGCCGCCGGCGAACTGGTGCCGGGCCTCCAGGCCGCCGACGCCACCACCGCCGGCACGGTCGAAGCCTGCCACACGGTGGCATATTATTACTGGGGCAAGGACCCGACATGGGCACTCGGTGCGGCGGTTCCCTTCTCGCTCAACGCACGCGGCATGAATGCCTGGCATTACCATGGCGGCGGCATCGACCTGTTCAACGAGTTTCTCGCCACGCAGGGCCTTTTCGGCCTGCCGGGCGGCAACACCGGCGTGCAGATGGGCGGCTGGTTCCGCAAGGAAATCAAAACGGTGGCCGACCTTTCCGGCCTCAAGATGCGCATCGGCGGTTTTGCCGGCAAGGTGGTGCAGAGGCTCGGCGTCGTGCCGCAGCAGATCGCCGGCGGCGATATCTATCCTGCGCTGGAAAAAGGCACCATCGACGCCGCCGAATGGGTTGGGCCCTATGACGACGAGAAGCTCGGCTTCTACAAGGTCGCGCCCTATTACTACTATCCCGGCTGGTGGGAAGGCGGCCCGACTGTCCACCTGATGTTCAACAAGGCGAAATACGACGAGCTTTCGCCGACTTACAAGTCGCTTCTGCGCACCGCGGCACAGGCCGCGGACGCCAACATGCTGCAGAAGTACGATTATTTGAACCCTGCGGCGGTGAAGCGGCTGGTGGCCGGCGGCGCGAAACTGCGCCCGTTCAGCCAGGAGATCATGGCGGCCTGTTTCGAAAAAGCCAACGAGGTCTATGCCGAAATGGAAGCCTCCAACGCCCCGTTCAAGAAGATCTGGGAATCGATCAAGGGCTTCCGCAAAGAGCACTATCTCTGGGCGCAGGTGGCCGAATACAATTACGACACCTTCATGATGGTCCAGCAGCGCAACGGCAAGCTGTAGCCCCATCAGAGAGACCTAGGGCTTGCGCGGCAAAGGATTGAAGTTTGCGCCGCCCCTCATCCGCCTGCCGGCACCTTCTCCCCATCACTATACGAGGAGAAGTGCCTGGCAGGGCGATGAGGGGCGGCGCAAACGCTCGTATAACAATCTGCGGTAGCCACTCAGCCCTGGCTGGGCACCACCAGCACCTTGACCTCGCCGGGCGCCGGTGGATTGGCGATCACCGCTGCCGCGTCTTCGAGCGGCACCTGCCTGGAGATCAGCCTGTCGATCTCGATTGCACTCGATGCAATGAGTTCGGCGGCGCGGCGATGGGTGTAGGGATTGAGGAAGGAACCGAGCACCTTCAGTTCCCGGAACAGCAGGTCGAAGGGCTCGAATTCCGCTTTCATGCCTTGCGGCGTCACGCCGACGACGACGACCGTGCCGCCGGTGCGGGCCAGCCGCATTGACTGCTCGACGGTCTCTCGCACGCCTGCGCATTCGAACACCACGTCGGCTCCGCCCGGCACCAGACCGGCTGGTCCGGCGATGGCTTCGATGACATCGGCGGCGGTCGGATCGACCGTCGTCGTGGCGCCGAGTTCCTCGGCGAGCGCGCGCCGCGAGGCCTGTCTGGTCGACAGGACGATGGTCGTGGCCCCGGCCAGTCTAGCCAGTTGCACGGTGAGCAGGCCGATCACGCCGCCGCCAAGCACGACCACCGAGCTGCCTGGTCTGATCGCGGCAAGGTCCACGCCATGCAGACAACAGCCTAGCGGCTCGCAGAATGCACCGTGCATTGGATCCAGGCCCACAGGCAGGACAAAAGCCTGCTTCTGCGGCAAGGCAAGATATTCGGCAAAACCGCCGTCGCGATGGATGCCGATGGCTTGCAGATTGCTGCAGAGGTTGACCCGTCCGGCATGACAATGCGCGCAACGCCCGCAGGCGATGTTGGGGTCGCCGGTGACACGATCGCCAATGGCAAAGCCGGATACGGATGCTCCGATCGCCTCGACGATGCCGGAGAACTCATGGCCGGGCGTCACCGGCGGCGTGCACGGAAATTCACCGTGAAACAGATGCCGGTCGGTTCCGCAGACGCCACAGGCTTCGACACGCACCAGAAGCTCGTCCGGCCCGATATCGGGTTTGTCGACTTCGCGCAGCGCGATGCTGCCCACCGCTTCCAGCCGAACCGCCTTCATGATTTTGCCCATGCCGGGTTCAGTTGAAGCTTGGCGGCTGCGACAGATCCGGCTGCGGTGCCGCCGGTTGGGCCGGCGCCGGTTCGCCGAAGCTCGGCGGCTGCGACAGATCATCGGGCGCGGCGGGAGCGGCTGGTGCCGTGCCGCCGGCAGATGGTGTGCCCAGCGGTGACAAGCCGGGTGCCTCCGGCACTTTGTAATCGATCGTGCCCGGATCGACGGTCGTTCCCTTGTAGTGCATCACCATTTGCGGGAACGCGATGGTCAGCCCGATCATGATCACCTGTATGCAGACGAAGGGCACCGCACCCCAATAGATCTGCCCGGTGGTTACCGGCGCGATCTGCTTGCCGGTGAGGCGGTCGAGATAGGGCACGCGGGCGGCAACCGAACGCAGATAGAAGAGCGCGAAGCCGAAGGGCGGGTGCATGAAGCTGGTCTGCATGTTGACGCCCAGAAGCACGCCAAACCAGATCAGGTCGATGCCGAGCTTGTCGGCGGCCGGCGCCAGCAGCGGCACGATGATGAAGGCGAGCTCGAAGAAGTCGAGGAAGAAGGCGAGGAAGAAGACGAGCAGGTTGACGCCGATCAGGAAGCCGACCTCGCCGCCCGGCAGCGAGATCAGCAGGTGTTCGACCCATATGTGGCCGTTGACGCCGTAGAAGGTCAGCGAGAACACCCGCGCGCCGATCAGGATGAACAGCACGAAGGACGACAGCCGCGTCGTCGAGGTCAGCGCCTGCTTGACCACGTCCAGCGACAGCCTGCCTTTTGCCGCCGCCATGATCAAGGCGCCGACCGAGCCCATGGCGCCACCTTCGGTCGGGGTGGCGATGCCGAGGAAGATGGTGCCCAGCACCAGGAAGATCAGCGCCAGCGGCGGGATCAGCACGATGATCACCTGCTGCGCGAGCCTCGACATCATGTTGAAGTTCAGGCCTTTGTCGGCAATGGCCACAATGTAGATAAAGAGCACTCCGGCGGTGGCGCCGAGAATGTCGGCATTGTCGCCATGCGTCGGCGCCAGATAGCGATACGCCGCGTAGGAAACCGCTGATGTGACCGCCAGCGCCACCAGCAAGGACATCACGCCATGGCCGAGCTTACGGGCCTCGAGCGGCAGCGCCGGCATCGAATTCGGCCGGATGAAGGACATGATCAGGATGTAGGACATATAGAGCCCGGTGAGCACGAGGCCCGGGATCAGCGCGCCTGCATACATGTCGCCGACCGAACGGCCGAGCTGGTCGGCGAGGACGATCAGCACGAGCGACGGCGGGATGATCTGGGCGAGCGTGCCAGACGCTGCGATGACGCCGGCCGCCACGCGCCGGTCATAGCCGTAACGCAGCATGATCGGCAGCGAGATCAGGCCCATGGCGATGACGGACGCGGCCACCACGCCGGTGGTCGCCGCCAAAAGGGCGCCGACGAAGATCACCGCATAGGCGAGGCCGCCGCGGATTGGCCCGAACAGCTGGCCGATCGTGTCGAGCAGATCTTCGGCCATGCCCGATCGTTCAAGCACGATGCCCATGAAGGTGAAGAACGGAATGGCCAGCAGCGTGTCGTTCGACATCACCCGGCTGCCGTAGAAATTATCCGGCAGTGCGTGCAGAAGCGGCCAGGCGAGGTTGATCGATCCACCGGAATAGGGCGAGAGGAGCACGCCGATGAAGAAGAACATCAAGCCGTTGGCGGCTAGCGAAAAGGCGACTGGATAGCCGATCAGCAGGAAGATGATCAGCGATGCGAACATGATCGGCGCCATGTTCTGGGCGATGAACTCCATCACGAGCGCACCTCGTCGGCCAGTGCCTTGGCTTCGAGTTCGGCCTGCTCATGCACAGATATGAACGGGTTGGGATCGTCCATGTCGCCGCGCATGATGGCGATCTTCTTGATGATCTCGGAGACGCCCTGCAGCGCGAGCAGGAAAAAGCCGATGAGCAGGATGGCCTTGGCCGGCCAGATGATGAGCCCGCCGGAATTGTTGGACATTTCGCCGCTGCGAAACGACAGCGACACATAGGGAACGAAATAGATCACCATCAGCGTCACGAACGGCATCAGGAAAAGCAGATGGCCAAGCAGGTCGATCCAGTGCTGCACGCGGCGTGAAAACAGGCCGTAGACGATGTCGATGCGGATATGTTCGTTCTGCTTCAGCGTATAGGCGGCGGCCAGCATGAAGGCGGCGCCGAACAGATACCACTGCAGCTCGAGCCAGGCGTTCGAGGATATGTCGAACATCTTGCGGATGATGGCGTTGGCGGCGCTCACCAGGATCGCCAGCAGGATCAGCCACGACACCCATTTGCCAATGAACTCATTCGCACGATCGATGGTCCTGGATAGAGCGAGAAGCCCTGCCATGCATTCCTCCCTGTATGTCGGAGGCGTGCCGGCTCCCCCTTATTGTCCGTCACGCCACGTGGTCCAACGGTATGCCGTGCGTGGACTGACGGGTCAACAAGGATAGCGGCGGCAAGATATCATTGCACGGGAGAGTTGGGCGGATACCGGCTCTCTGCCCCGCGTCATGCAACCAAAGTCTGATGCGGTTCAGGCAATCTTGCCGGTGTCGCGGCCGGCGCCGATCAGCACCAGGATCGCGACCAGGAACAGGTACATCCACGCATCGCGCCATTCGACCGGGAAATAGCCGGTCCACAGCGATTCGGCCATGCCGAAAGCGGCCGCGCCCAGCGCCGCCCGCGGCGGCGAGAGATAGCCGCCGACCGCCGTCACGAACAGGATCTTCAGCCCGTAGACGAGGCCGGAGCCGAAGCTGACATTGCCGTAATAGAGGCCGGCCATGATGCCGGCCAGCGCGGCGCAGAAACCGCCGAACAGCACAGCATGCCGTAACACCGCGCGCACGTCGACGCCGCACATCGCGGCTGCCTTGGGATCATCGGAAACGGCGCGCCATCGCCGGCCGAAGCCCGAACGGGCAAACGTCCAGCTGGCCAGGGCGATTGTCGCCAGCGCCACCGCGCAGTCGATGAGCTGGATAAGCGTCAGCGTCGCCTTGAAGGTCGCGCCGTGCGCGAAAACGACAGGCTGTGCCAGCATCGGCGGCAGCCACAAATCGTGCGTGTCGGCCGCGATGCGGCTCGCCTCGGACAACAGCAACAGGATGCCGAGCGTCGTTACCACGATCGCGTTGGGTGTACGGTCGGCCAAGGGTTCGAAGACGCTGCGGGACAGCACGTGGCTGAGCAGTGCGGCATAGAGGAAAGCCGCGACGACGCCGAGCGCCACCGCCGCGAGCAGCGTCAGCCACAGCACCTGATAGCCGAAGGCCGCGGTGAGGATCATCGTCTGGCCGCAAAAGGCGAACAGCGCGCCATAGGCGAGGTTGGTGCGGTGCAGGATGCCGTTGGTCAGCACATAGCCGAAGGCGAGCAGCGCGTAGAGCGCGCCCGAATGCAGCCCGTTCAGCACCTGCTGGAAGAAATAGAGCATGCGAAATCCTCGGAGCATGTCGCCCAAAAGTGCGAAGTGGCTTTGTGACGACGACATGCTCAAAAGGCTGCGGAGACCGCACCCTGCGGTAAGGTTTGCATCGCTGAAACTAACTTGTCAAACGCGATTTATCGGTTAGATTTCTGGCATGACGGTATCCTGGACACCGCACCGCTTCACTGGCGGCCTGCTTGCGCTCGACACGGCGAACACCGTCGTGCGGCGCGGCGATCCGCAGAGGTCTTTCGACCGCTTCGATGATCCGGCCGAGATTGCCCGCTTCGCCGATGCGGCGAGCCGCTTTCGCGCCGCCGAGCTTGGCGGCAGGCCGCTGGCAGCGCCGTCACCAGAGACCATTGCGCCCGTCGTGCTGTCGATCCGCGAGGCGACTGACCGGCTGTTTCGTGGGGCGGTGTCGAAGGGTTCGATTGCAACCTCCGATTTGCCGGGCTTCCTCACAGCCTGCTCCGATGGCCTGGCCGGTAGCCGGACCGAGATCGGTGCGCCGGGAAGGCCGTTCGGCGATCCGGTGACGCCGATCGCCTTCGAGACGGCGCTGGCGGTTTCGGCGCTCTCGCTGCTGCGCGACGACACCACCGCAAGGCTCAGAATCTGTCCCAACTGCACCTGGCTGTTCGTCGACAGAAGCCGCAATTCCAGCCGCCTTTGGTGCGACATGGCGGTGTGCGGCAACCGCCAGAAGGCAAGTCGTCACTATCGTCGCCGCCGCATGGCGGAAAATGAGGTCAAGAATGCTTAAAGGTTTTTCCCGTTCGGTCGTCGTCGGTGCGGCACTCATCGCCGCCGTTGCGCTCGGGGCCTGCCGCGACACCGGCAACGATGACGGCAAGCTGTTCGAGATTTCCGGCAAGATATTCGTCTTCAACTACCGCCTCGCCAGGGCGACCTATGTGGTGACGCTACGGCCGCTGAAGCCGATGGGAGAAGGCCAGGTGGCGGTCGCCAGCTTCCAGGACCCGGCCGGCGGCGCGCCATTGGTGGTCGAGCAAAAGGTCTGGCCGAAGCTCGACAAGGTGACGCTGGAAAGCCCGGCTCTGACCTGCGTCGTCAAGAACAAGCCCTATGCGATTGCCATCAGCATCAAGGGGGCCGACGGTGCGGTCCTGCAGGAGATCGACACCACGTTGATGTCGACGGAAGACCAGTCGATCCTGCCCGATCGACCGCTGGTCATCGACCAGCTCTATACGGCCAATCCCGATCTCGTCGGCCATCCCGACGGCAAGCTGCCGGGCCAGCCGAAGCCGGATTGCTCGAAGGGTACCTGACCCGCCACTGCCAGCGCGGTTGCGCGCCGCGCAATGCCCGCAGCGATGATCGCCAGCTGTTCGTTCTGCGTTGCCTGGCACCTGCGATTTTGTTTGACCTGCCTTGCAAGGGGAGAAAGGATGCGTCATCCGATCCCGACGCTGGCCGCCTGCCCCCGCGCGGCCTCCGCAGAGGAAATTCCTGATGACGCTGCATGACGTCGCGCTCGACGATAAGTTCGACCTGGCAAAGGAGCGCATCTTCCTGTCCGGCGCGCAGGCGGTCATCCGCATGCTTCTTATGCAGCGCGAGCGTGACCGCCGCGCCGGTCTGAATACGGCCGGCTTTGTCTCCGGCTATCGCGGCTCTCCGCTCGGCGGCCTCGACATGCAGCTGTGGAAGGCCAAGAAACAGCTCGCCCAGGCCGATATCGTGTTCCAGCCAGGCCTCAACGAGGAACTGGCCGCCACCGCTTGCTGGGGCGCGCAGCAGACGGAGCTGCTGGGCGAGGGCACCCATGACGGCGTCTTTTCGGTCTGGTATGGCAAGGGGCCGGGTGTCGATCGATCCGGCGATGTGTTCCGCCACGCCAATCTCGCCGGCTCGTCCAAGCATGGCGGCGTGCTCGCCCTGATGGGCGACGACCACATGGCCGAATCCTCGACCAACGCCCATGCCACCGAGTTCCTGTTCGTCGACACCATGGTGCCGATCCTCAACCCGGCCGGTGTCCAGGAGATCATCGATTATGGGCTCTACGGCTTTGCCATGTCGCGCTTTGCCGGCACCTGGGCGGCGATCAAATGCGTCAAGGACAACATCGAATCGACGGCCTCCGTCGATGCCTCGCTCGGGCGGCTGAACATCGTGGTGCCGAATTTCGACATGCCGCCTGGCGGTCTCAACATCCGCCACGAGATCGATATGCTCGGCCAGGAGGAACGGCTGCATGAGCACAAGCGTGCCGCGGCTTCCGCCTTCATCCTTGCCAACGGGCTGAACCGCATTGTCTATTCGGGCGGCCGCAACCCGAAGATCGGCATCATCACGCTGGGCAAGAGCTATCTCGATGTTCGCCAGGCACTGGAGGACATCGGCATCGACGAGGCGGCCGCCAACCGCATCGGCGTGCGGCTGTTCAAGGTCGGCTGCCCCTGGCCGCTCGACCTGCATCACATCGCCGATTTCGCCCGCGGCCTCGACACCATCGTCGTCGTCGAGGAGAAACGCTCGCTGATCGAGGTACAGCTGCGCGAGAGCCTCTACGGCACCGCAACGCAGCCCGTCATTGTCGGCAAGAAGGACGAGCGCGGCGACTGGCTGTTCCCTGCCAAGGGCGCGCTCGACCCCAACGAGATCGCCATCGCGCTTGGCGAGAGGATTGTCAGGACCATCGGCCCGTCCGAGGAGATTTCGGCGCGGGTGGCAAAGCTGCGCCAGTTCCAGGCAATGCTCGCCGACGCCACCGACATCGGTTCGCGCACACCCTTCTTCTGTTCCGGTTGCCCGCACAACTCCTCGACCAAGGTGCCGGACGGCTCGATCGCCGCTGCAGGTATCGGTTGCCACTTCATGGCGTTGTGGATGGACCGCAATACTCTTGGCTTCACGGCGATGGGCGGCGAGGGCGCGCAATGGGTCGGCCAGGCGCCGTTCTCCAAGCGCGGTCACATCTTCCAGAATCTCGGCGATGGCACCTACAATCATTCAGGCACGCTGGCGATCCGCTTTGCACTGTCGAGCGACGCCAACATCACCTACAAGATTCTCTACAACGACGCCGTCGCGATGACCGGCGGCCAGCCGCACGAAGGTGGCCTGACCGTCGATATGATCGCCAGGCAGGTGCGGGCCGAAGGCGTCGACCGCATCGCCATCGTCACCGATGAACCCGACAAATATGCCGGCAAGGCCGAATTCCCGGTCGGCGCTACCATCCATCACCGCGACGATCTCGATCTCGTCCAGCGCGAACTGCGGGACGTCAAGGGCGTATCGGTCTTGCTCTACGACC
Source organism: Mesorhizobium sp. M0276 (assembly GCF_040321755.1). Taxonomy (NCBI): domain Bacteria; kingdom Pseudomonadati; phylum Pseudomonadota; class Alphaproteobacteria; order Hyphomicrobiales; family Phyllobacteriaceae; genus Mesorhizobium; species Mesorhizobium sp. M0276. The sequence continues at coordinate 87,312 of NZ_JAMYSC010000007.1, forward strand.
AAACCTGCGCTGCCGAAAAACGCCGCCGCCGCAAGCGCGGCACATTCCCAGATCCCGACAAGCGGGTCTTCATCAACGAGCTGGTTTGTGAAGGCTGCGGCGATTGCGGCGTGCAATCGAACTGTGTCTCGATCCAGCCGGTCGAGACCGAATTCGGCCGCAAGCGCAGGATCGACCAGTCCAGCTGCAACAAGGATTTCTCCTGCGTCAATGGCTTCTGCCCATCCTTCGTCACTGTGCACGGAGCCAAGATCCGCAAGGCCGAGGGCCTTGCCGGCAAGGCCAACCCGCTCGACGGCGTGCCGACGCCCGCCGAATTCCCGCTTGGCGAACAGGGCTGGGCGGCAATCATCGACGGTGTCGGCGGCACCGGCGTGGTCACCGTCGGTGCCGTGCTTGGCATGGCCGCACATCTCGAGGACAAGGGTTGCGGCATGATCGACATGGCCGGCCTTGCCCAGAAGGGCGGTTCGGTGTTTACCCATGTCCGCATCGCCCGCACCCCGGACGACATCCACGCGATCCGCGTTTCGGCCGGCAAGGCCGATCTCGTGCTTGGCTGTGACCTCGTCGTGTCGGGCGCCAAGAAGGTGCTGACCGCGGTGCGCGAGGGCCACACCATCTTCCTCGCCAACACCGCCGAGATCATGCCCGGCGAATTTGCCCGTTCGGCCGATTTCTCGTTGCCGATAGAGCGCCTGAAGAAAGCGATCCGCACTGCTGCCGGAGACGACAAGGCGCATTTCTTCGACGCCACCCGCACCGCCACGGCACTTTTCGGCAATTCACTCGGCGCCAACATGTTCATGCTCGGCTTTGCCTTCCAGCATGGCGGTTTGCCGCTCTCCGCCGAGGCGGTCGAGAAGGCGATCCAGCTCAATGGCGAAGCCGTGGCGATGAACATCGCCGCCTTCCGCTGGGGCCGTCGTGCTGCCCATCAGCCGGACTTCGTGCGCGGCCTCGTCGCCCAGCCGGGCCCAACCGTTCCTGGAAAGACCGGCCACGCTGCTGACGTCGCGGAGACGCTGGACGACATCATTGCCCGCCGCGTCGCATTCCTGACCGCCTATCAGAACGGCGCTTATGGCAGGCGTTATGCCGAAAGACTGGCCCTGTTGCGCGCCGCCGAAGCGAAGGCGGTGCCCGGTTCGACCGCGGTGTCGGAAGCGGCAGCCAGGAACCTGTTCAAGCTGATGGCGATCAAGGACGAGTACGAGGTGGCGCGGCTCTACAGCGATGGCTCGTTTGCCGCCGAATTGGGCAAGCAATTCCAGAGCTACGACAAACTCGAATTCCACCTCGCGCCGCCGATCATGGGCCGGCTCGGCAATGACGGCAAGCCCAGGAAATCGAGTTTCGGCCCCTGGATGATGAAGGGTTTTCGCCTGCTGGCAGCGATGAAAGGCCTGCGCGGCACGGTCTTCGACCTGTTCGGCTACACCGCCGAGCGGCGCATGGAGCGACAGCTTCTGGCACAGTACGAGGCGGATCTAGAGCTAATCGCCGGAGCGCTGGCGCCAGCCCAGGTCGATGCGGCGGTTGCGCTGGCCTCGGTGCCGGCTCTCATTCGCGGCTATGGCCATGTCCGGCAAGCCAGTGCCGAACAGGCGGCCGGCGAGCGCTCGCGGTTGCTCCAGCGCCTCGCAAACGCACCGGCGGGGGCGGCACTTCGGGCCGCCGAGTGAAGGCCTTGTTTACCTGAAGCTCGATTTCCCGGTCTGTCCTGCTTTTGCGCTCTTGCGGCAACCGAGCCAAAGCCTCTGTTCTAAGCCTTTCTTAAGGCGGATGTGGGATGACGAGGCCTAGCGTTGGGCCGACGATATGGGCAGAACAAAGACCGAAAACATCCCGGCGGATGTTTATATCCAGTTTGTGCGGTCGTTGTTCGACAACGCTCACATGCTGGTGATTGGCGGCGTGTGCTACTGGATCCTAGGATTCATGATCTACTTGCGCACGCACGATTCATTGTTCCTGGCTTTTTCTTTTAGTCTGCTGTCAATCAGCCTTTTCCGCTATTTCGGCATTCGCGACTTCCAAAAGGCGGGCGGTGTAATAGCCAATGTCCAAGAGGCGCAGCAGTGGGAGCGCAACTATATCCTCAAGGGCAGCCTGCAGGGCCTCGGCCTGGGCGCGCTGTGCTTCATATCGATCTATGTGTATCCAGATCCCTTTGCCGAACTGGCCGCGACGTCGCTGGCCATCGCAACCCTGGTGACGGTTGTTGGCCGGAACTACGGATCTCCGCTCATGGTGCGGATTTTTTCCGTGACCTTCATTGGTCCGGCAGCACTTGCACTCTTGCTGCGCATGGATATCCCCTCGGTCGTTCTGGGGCTGATGATCATCCCCTTGACGTTTATCACGATCAACAGCGCCGACCACGTTCGCGACGTGCTTTTTTCGGCGGTCATCGGCCACAAGGAAGCGAAGAAGCTCGCGCACAGGTTCGATCGCGCCCTCAACACTATGTCACATGGCCTGGTCATGCTCGGTCCCGACGGCCGCGTCGCGGTAGCCAATGCCGAAGCTGCCCATCTGATGTCGCTCAAGTCCGGGGATGCGCTGCTTGGGCGATCCATCCACGGTCTCTTGATGCGTGGCGTCGCCGCGGGCATGTTGGCACCGAAGGATTGCCGCTACATCGAGGCCCAGTTGACGCGCGCCTTGCGCGAGGGCCGCGACCGCAAGGTGCTTGTTTCCCTCGCCAACGGCCAGCACTATGAATTTTCGGCACGCGAAGGCAGCCAGGAGCTGGGCGTCATCACCTTCGAGGACGTGACGGGGCGCGTCGAGGCGGAAGACAAGATCCGCTTCATGGCGCGTTACGACAATCTTACCGGCCTGCCCAACCGTGCCTATTTCCACGAGTTGATCGGCGAGGCCATGGCGTCCGGCGACCGCGACCGTTTCTGCGGGCTGGCGGTGCTCGACCTCGACGACTTCAAAAGCGTCAACGACACGCTTGGACATCCGATCGGCGACGGGTTGATCTACGCCGTTGCCGAGCGGCTTGCAGCCATTGCCGGGCAAGGTATCACGGTCAGCCGTTTCGGCGGCGACGAATTCATGGTCTTCTTCGACCGAGTCGAGGATGAGAGCCATCTGACAAGCCAGCTCGACGAGATTTTCGCCGGACTGCAGGGGGAGGTGGACGTTGCCGGTCACGGCCTGCGCATCCAGGCCAGCGGCGGCGCGGTGCTGTCGCGGGTGAAGGATACCGATGTCGACGCCATGATCGTCAAGGCTGACCTGGCGCTCTACAAGGCCAAGGAACTCGGCAAGAACGGCTGGCGGCTATTCGAGGCGGCAATGGACGCAGCGTTCCGCAACCGTCAGCTGATGAAGGCGGATCTGCGCAGCGCGGTGGAAAACAAGGAATTGCGGGTAGTCTACCAGCCGATCGTGGCGATGAACACGATGCGCATCGCCGGTTGCGAGGCGCTCTGCCGCTGGGACCATTCCGATCTCGGGCCGATCTCGCCCAGCATCTTCATTCCGCTGGCCGAGGAAATGGGAATCATTTCCGAGATCAGCACCTTCGTGCTGCAGGCAGCCTGTACCGAATGCGCCAAATGGCCCGACCAGACCAGCGTCTCGGTCAATCTGTCCGCCAAGGATTTCCGCAGCCGCGATGTCATCCAGAAGGTTCGCGATGCGCTGGTGAGCTCCGGCCTCGCCGCTGGCCGGCTGGAAATCGAGGTCACCGAAACGGCGCTGCTCGACGACAAGTCGCTGACACGCCAGTACATCGAGGAATTGAAGCAGATTGGCGTGCGCATCGCTCTCGACGATTTCGGCACCGGCTATTCGAGCCTGAGTTACCTGCACAAGCTGCCGCTCGACAAGATCAAGATCGACCGCTCGTTCCTGATGGACGTCACCCAGAACCCGCGTTCGTTGGAACTACTCAAGGGCATCGTCAACCTGTCGCGGCCGCTGGGGCTTTCCGTGACTGTCGAAGGCGTCGAGACCTTCGAGCAACTCAAGATCCTGGCCTTGCAGGTCAAACCCGATCTCGTGCAGGGCTTCCTGTTCGGTGCCGCGCTCAGTGCGTCGGGTATCGAGACGATGTCGAATGTCACTTGGCCTTTCGCCGCTGACCTGCGCCTCACTGGCAAACGGACAGCCAGTTAGCGCCGTGACCGACAGCTCAAGCGTTGGCTGAGCTCACGCCCCTGTGTTGCTGGAGGTGCGATGTCTGGAGGCAACGATCCACATCTTTCTCGACGCGCGTTCCTCATCAAATACATTCTCAAGTGGGCGGCTCAGCTGTTAAGGTTAACAGAAGGTAAATCAACAACATCTAAATTTCAGCTTGTGTCTCATTCTTACTCGAATAGCTTGTCAGTAGGCGGAATTTCGAGGACAGATGATGGATGCTGCAAGGGCTGCAAGCAATACGTCCGGCGCGGTCAGCGCAGCCGGGGATTCGGTGCTGAATCGATCGATTATGCAACTGCTGGAGCATGTCGATTATCGCCTCATCACCGGGGGTGAGGATTTGGAGGCGATTTACCGGCTTCGCTATAAATCCTATCTGCGCTCAGGCATGTGCGGCCCAATCGCCAGCGGGATGTTCGAGGATCGCTGGGACAATCTGCCCAATTCCTACCGGTTCGGTGTCTATTGCTATGGCGAATTGGTCAGCACGATCCGCTTCCATTACATTTCCAGCGAGCACCCGAATTCGCCCTCCGTCGATGCCTATCCGGAAATACTGATCGAGCGACTTGCCCGCGGAGAAACCTTCATCGACGGAACCCGCTTCGCAACCGATCCTGACGGTGCGCCGGCGCCCGGAGTGCTGCCTTTCCTGACCCTCAGGCTAGCCATGGTGGCCTCGCGCTATTTTGGCCAGAACTCGGTGCTTACGCCGGTCAAGATCGAGCATTCCAATTTTTATTCCCGTTACTTCAATGCCGTGCAGAGGACCGAGGGAAAAGTATTTCCGGGCGTTCTTACCAAGATCGCATTGTTCGAAATCCCCGCCGGCGAGAATATGCGACTGACGCTCGAACGGTTCCCATTCTTCAGGTCGACGCCGATGGAACAGCGGCTGATGTTTGCCAATCCGGCCATCAACCGACTGACACCCCTGTCGATTGTTCCAACAGCGAAATATTATCGCGACGCCGCCTGAGGCTTCCGACTTTTGCGGAGCGTCCGGAGCTTTCCGGCCAGACAGGCGTTCTGATGAAGGCGGCGCGTTGACGCTCCGCGTCTCCATTTCGACGGATTTGCCAGAAGGAACCCAACATGACCATTTCCACGCTAGCGCTCACCCCGCTCATCTCGCTGATCGCCGGCGTGCTGATCCTCGTCATGCCAAGGCTGTTGAACTATATTGTCGCGCTCTATCTGATCGTCGTCGGACTGCTCGGGCTTTTCCCGCATCTTGCCGGTTGAGGCAGCGCAAGCGCCCCGCCTCGACGCTTTCGAAGTATCTTTCCACATCAGGCGGCCGGACCCAGTGTCGAGCGCGGCGTCGCGTCGGCAGCCGGCTTCAAATTTCCCCTGAGGCAGTTGTCGGCTGCGATGCGGCAATAGCGCCATTGCTCTCGGCCCGGCTTTTCGCTATGTGCCTGAAAGATGTCTTCGAAGGGGTATTCCTATGGCTGATCACTCGCCGACCGGTCCTGTCGAACTGGGCGCGAAGATGGACTATGCCGAGCATGATCGCACTTATGCGGGCTTCCTCAGGCTGGCCAAATACGGATCGCTTTTCTGCGGAGCCCTGCTCTTGGCGATGGCTTTCGGCTTTTTCGCGGGCGGCTTCTTCTCTGCTACCATCCTGTTCGCGCTGATTATGGCCGTCGGCGCCCTTATTCTCCGATAGATTTTCCGACTTTTTGTCCACGGCGCCGCCGCGAGGCCGGCCGGCGTCTTGCGGGAACGAGCTTCCGGCCGAAAGGATCATGCGGTGGGACAGACTGTTTTCATCCCTCGTGAGCTCGACGCGAACGAGCCGCGCGTCGCGGCTTCACCCGATACGGTGAAGCGGCTGGCGGCGCTGGGCTTCGAAATCGTCGTCGAAACCGGTGCAGGCACGAGATCGCGCATCCCCGACGAGGAATTCGCGAAGGCCGGTGCCGCTATCGGCAAGGCTTCCGATATCGCCAAGGCCGATGTGGTGCTGAAAGTGCGCCGGCCGACGGATCTCGAGCTGAAGAGCTACAAGCTAGGCACTGCGGTCATCGCCATCATGGATCCCTATGGCAACGATGCCGCCGTGGCAGCCCTTGCCAAGGCCGGCGTGACCGCATTCTCGATGGAATTCATGCCGCGCATCACCCGGGCGCAGTCGATGGACGTTCTGTCGTCGCAGGCCAACCTCGCCGGCTATCAGGCGGTGATCGACGGCGCTTCGGAATATGACCGGGCATTGCCGATGATGATGACTGCGGCAGGCACGGTGCCCGCGGCAAAGGTCTTCATCATGGGCGTCGGCGTTGCCGGCCTGCAGGCGATCGCCACCGCGCGCCGGCTTGGTGCGGTCGTCACTGCCACCGACGTTCGCCCCGCCGCCAAGGAACAGGTCGCCTCGCTCGGCGCAAAGTTCCTCGCGGTTGAGGACGAGGAGTTCAAGGCTGCCGAAACGGCCGGCGGCTACGCCAAGGAAATGTCGAAGGAATACCAGGCCAAGCAGGCGGCACTCACATCAGAGCATATCGCCAAGCAGGACATCGTCATCACCACGGCGCTGATCCCAGGCCGGCCGGCGCCGAAACTGGTCTCGGCGGCGATGGTCGCCTCGATGAAGCCGGGTTCGGTGCTCGTCGACCTGGCCGTCGAGCGGGGCGGCAACGTCGAGGGGGCCGAAGCCGGCAAGGTCGTCACCACGGCCAACAACGTCAAGATCGTCGGCCATCTCAATGTGCCTGGCCGTGTCGCGGCGTCGGCATCGCTGCTTTACGCCAGGAACCTGTTCGCCTTCCTCGAGACGCTGGTCGACAAGACGACGAAGACGCTTGCCATCAATCGCGATGACGACCTGGTCAAGGCGACGATGCTGACCGACGGCGGCAAGATCGTGCATCCTGCTTTCATAAAGGCCGACCGGCAGCCGCGTGTCGAGCCGGCTGCAATCCCGGCCAAGACCATGGTCGCCGATGCTTCGGCCAAGCCGAAGAAGGCCGCTCCCAAGAAGGCAGCCGCAGCCAGGTCGCCCTCGTCGAAGTCGAAAGGCATTGCGTGATGGATCAGACCCTGCAGAAAGCCCTCGACCAGCTCGACCAGGCCTCCGCCGCCGTTCGGCTGGCGGTGCAGAATATGGCGGCCGCGCCCGGCGGCGCCGAGGCGGCGGGTGGTGCCGCGCACGCTTTATCCGGCGGTGCCATCGATCCCTTCGTTTTCCGTTTCGCCATCTTCGTGCTGGCGATCTTCGTCGGCTATTATGTCGTCTGGTCGGTCACCCCCGCTTTGCACACGCCGCTGATGGCCGTCACCAACGCCATCTCCTCGGTCATCGTCGTTGGCGCATTGTTGGCCGTCGGCATCGCGGCCTCCGGCATCGCCGCGGGCTTCGGCTTCGTCGCCTTGATGCTGGTCTCGGTCAACATCTTCGGCGGCTTCCTCGTCACCCAGCGCATGCTGGCCATGTACAAGAAGAAGGACAAGTAGAGCGCCATGAACGCCAACTTCGCGTCCTTCCTCTACCTTGTTTCAGGCGTCCTGTTCATCATGGCGCTGCGCGGGCTGTCGCACCCGACCACCAGCCGCCAGGGCAATCTCTACGGCATGATCGGCATGGGCATTGCCATCGCCACCACGCTGGCGCTGGCGACCCCATCCGCTGGCCGCTTCGGCCTGATCGTGCTCGGCCTTGCCATTGGCGGCGGTGTCGGCGCCGTCACCGCGCGCCGCATTGCCATGACCTCGATGCCGCAGCTGGTCGCCGCCTTCCACTCGCTCGTCGGCCTTGCCGCCGTCATGGTGGCGGCCGCCGCCATCTATGCGCCGGAAAGTTTTGGCATCGGCACGGTCGCCGACATCCACGCCCAGGCGCTGATCGAGATGAGCCTCGGCGTCGCCATCGGCGCCATCACCTTCACCGGCTCGGTCATCGCGTTCTTGAAGCTCGATGGCCGCATGTCCGGCAAGCCGATCATGGTCGGCGGTCGCCACTTCATCAACGCAGCCCTTGGCATCGCGCTGATCGTGCTGATCGTGCTGCTGGTTGCGAGCGAATCCAAGTTGGTGTTCTGGCTGATTGTGGCGGCCTCGCTTGTCCTTGGCGTCCTCTTGATCATCCCGATCGGCGGCGCCGACATGCCGGTCGTCGTGTCGATGCTCAACTCCTATTCGGGTTGGGCGGCGGCTGCGCTTGGCTTCACGCTCGGCAATCTGGCGCTGATCATCACCGGTGCGCTGGTCGGCTCGTCCGGCGCGATCCTGTCCTACATCATGTGCAAGGGCATGAACCGCAGCTTCATTTCCGTCATCCTCGGCGGTTTCGGCGGCGAGACTACCGCCACGGCGGACGATGGCATCGAGCGCACGGTCAAGCAGGGCTCGGCAGACGACGCCGCCTACCTGATGATGAACGCCCAGAAAGTCATCATCGTGCCGGGCTACGGCATGGCGGTCGCCCAGGCGCAGCACGCGCTGCGCGAAATGGCCGACAAGCTCAAGGCCAACGGCGTCGACGTGAAGTACGCCATCCATCCGGTCGCCGGCCGCATGCCCGGTCACATGAACGTCCTCTTGGCCGAAGCCAACGTACCCTATGACGAAGTGTTCGAGCTTGAGGACATCAACTCCGAATTCGCGCAGGCCGATGTCGCCTATGTCATCGGCGCCAACGACGTCACCAACCCGTCCGCCCGCGACGACAAGTCGTCGCCGATCTATGGGATGCCGATCCTCGACGTCGACAAGGCTCGCACCTGCCTGTTCGTCAAGCGCTCGCTCGGCTCCGGCTATGCCGGCATCGACAACACGCTGTTCTACAAGGACGGCACCATGATGCTGCTCGGCGACGCCAAGAAGATGACCGAAGAAATCGTCAAGGCGATGGATCACTGATGAGCGATCGTCACTGAGACGCGCCAGGAAGCGCCCGGCCTCATGCCGGGCTTTTTCTTGGCGTGTCGGCTGTTCGGGGCTACGATGACGAATTCCTGTCCCGCTGACGGGATTGTCGTCAACGGAGACGTTGGTGCCCGACCCAATAGCATCGCCGCCCACTGGGAAAGCGCCGCGCAAGCTTGGCCAGGCGGTGGTTGTCGTGCATGGCATGGGCGAACAGCGGCCGATGGACACGCTGCGCGGCTTTGTCCAGGCTGTCTGGAGCCATGACCCCGCCCGCGCGCCGTTTTATGCCCGCGTCGCAGATCCGGCCGACCCCGCCGGCGCGAAGATCAACCAGAGCTGGATCACACCCGACAGCCGGACAAATTCGTACGAACTTCGCCGCATCACCACGCCTTATGATGTCGATGGCCGTCGCACCGATTTCTACGAGCTTTACTGGGCCGACATCACCCAGGGCACGACGCGGGGGCGGCTCGCCGCCTGGGTGACAAATCTGCTGTGGCGCAGGCCGACCGATATTCCTCCCGACGCCCGCCAGCTCTACATCGTCACGCTTCTTGCCGTCATCGTCGCCCTGTGCGCGGTGCTCGCGCTCGCGACGTCGGTTTGGCAGCAGCATATCTCCTTGGCCGCCGGCCTGCTCGTCACCATCCTGGCTTCGCTGATCATCTGGTTGGTGGACCGGTTCGGCATTCCCTATTTCGGCGATGTTGCGGCCTATGTGCGTGCGGAAGCGGCGACCGTCGAGAAGCGCGCGCTGATCCGCGATCGCGGCCTGCGGCTGCTGAAACGTCTGATGATGGACGATGCCTACGACCGGATCGTGCTGGTTTCGCACAGCCTTGGATCGATGATCGCCTATGATCTCCTGCAGATATTGTGGGCCGATTTCGGACCCCGAGAGCTGGAGGCCATCCGCGACAGGGCCAAACTGAAAGCGATCCGTGCCATCGACAAGTCGACCCTTGTTGCCGATGGCTCCGCATGGCCCAGCAAGCTGGACGACCTCGCCGGCTTCCGACGCGATCAGTGGGAGCTCTACCGGCAACTGCGAACTGCGGATGCCGACCATCCGCTGCCATGGAAGATCAGCGATTTCATCACACTCGGCAGTCCGCTGACCCACAGCGAGTTTCTGGTGACGAACAATCTCGCCGAATTCAGGCGCGGCATGGCCGAGCGACTGTTCTCGGCGTGTCCGCCCATCGTCGAACTGGCATCGGCCGGCGGCACGGTGCTTTATCAGGAGGGACGCAGCCCGTCAGGCAAACCGCGGCGTGCGGTGCATCATGGCGCGGTGTTTGCCGCGACGCGCTGGACCAACATCTTCGACAGGGGCAATGGCTGGTTGACGGGCGACCCGATTTCGGGACCGATGGCTGAAAATTTCGGCCCCGGCGTGGAGAATATCCAGGTCGAGCTGCGCGGTTCCCTCGGCCGCATCTTCACCCACACACTGTACTGGTCGTTGACGGCGACCGGCGTCGAGGCCGGCGCTCGGCCGCGCTCGCACCTTGCCGTGCTGCGCGATGCTGTCGACCTCGGCCGCAAACTGGAGCCGAGCAAGCCACCGCCGGCGTAAGAATGGATCTGGCTCAAATATCCAGGTTGGCGACCGACAGCGCGTTGTCCTGGATGAATTCGCGCCTCGGTTCGACTTCATCGCCCATCAGCCGCGAGAACAGGCTGTCCGCATCGGTGGCGTCATTGACCTTGACCTGCAGCAGCGAGCGCACGTTCGGATCGAGTGTGGTCTCCCAGAGCTGTTCGGCGTTCATTTCGCCGAGACCCTTGTAGCGTTGCATGGTCAGGCCCTTGCGGCCGGTCGCAAAGACGGCATTGAGCAGCGCCAGCGGCCCCGAGATGGTTTCGGAGACTTCCTTGCGGCGCAGCACCGGCGGCGACCCATAGACCTCGCTGAGGCGCTGAGCGTAGCGGTCGAGCTGGCGTGCATCGGCCGAGTTGATCAGCGCCAGATCGAGATGCGCGTATTCCTTGACGCTGCGCACCGTGCGCTCGAACACATAACCGCCGACACCTTCATTCGATGTCGACATGCGGCCGGTCCAGCCGCGCTCGGTGTCCTCGGCGATGATGTCGAGGCGTTTTGCAATCCGCTCCGCCATGGTATTGGCGCGGCCAAGATCGGTGAAGACGTCCGGGTTGAGCCCGCCGGCGATCGCCGCCTGTTCGACCACGCCCCTGTTATAGCGTGTATGCAGGCCGTTGATCAGCTGGCGCACGGCCAGCGCATCGTCGATGGCGCCGCGCAGGTCCTGCCCGGCGCGCACTTCGCCGGAGCCGAGCGTAAGCGACGCTTCTTCCAGTCCTGAACCGATCAGGAACTCCTCGAAGGCGCCTTCGTCCTTGATGTATTGAGAGCTCTTGCCGCGCGTCACTTTGTAGAGCGGCGGCTGGGCGATGTAGAGATGGCCGCGCTCGATCAATTCCGGCATCTGGCGGAAGAAGAAGGTGAGCAGCAAGGTGCGGATATGGGCGCCGTCGACGTCGGCGTCGGTCATCAGGATGATCTTGTGATAGCGCAGTTTGTCGGCGTTGAACTCATCCTTGCCGATCGAAGTGCCGAGCGCGGTGATCAGGGTGCCGATCATGTCGGAGCCGAGCATGCGGTCGAAGCGCGCCCGCTCGACATTGAGGATCTTGCCGCGCAAGGGCAGGATCGCCTGGTTCTGGCGCGAACGCCCACCCTTGGCCGAGCCGCCGGCGGAATCGCCCTCGACGATGAAGATTTCGGATTTTGCCGGGTCGCGTTCCTGGCAATCGGCCAGCTTGCCGGGAAGCGAGGTAACGCCGAGCGAACTCTTGCGGGTGATGTCACGCGCTTTGCGTGCCGCTTCACGCGCCGCCGCTGCCTGAATCACCTTGTCGACGACCACCTTGCCCTCTGCCGGGTGCTCCTCCAGCCAGGTGCCAAGTGCTTCGTTGACCAGTCCTTCGACAACGGGCCGGACTTCCGACGAGACCAGCTTGTCCTTGGTTTGCGAGGAGAATTTCGGATCGGGAACCTTGACCGACAGCACCGCCGTCAAGCCTTCGCGGCAATCGTCACCGATCAGCGAGACCTTTTCCTTCTTCGTTAGGCCCGAGGAGTCGCCATACCCGGTGATCTGGCGCGTCAGCGCGCCGCGAAAGCCGGCTAGATGTGTGCCGCCATCGCGCTGCGGGATGTTGTTGGTGAAGGCCAGCACGTTCTCGTGGTAGCTGTCGTTCCACCACATCGCCACTTCGACGGTTATCCCGTCGCGCTCAGCCTTGATAGCGATCGGCTTGTCGATCAGCGGCTTCTTGACCCGGTCGAGATATTTGACGAATTCTTCCAGTCCGCCATCATAGTGCAATTCATGGCGCACGACGTCGGCGTGACGGGCGTCGCTCAGGACGATGCGCACGCCGGAATTGAGGAAAGCAAGCTCACGCAGCCGGTGTTCCAGCGTCCCGAAGTCGAATTCGACCATGGTGAAGGTCTCGGTCGACGGAAAGAAGGTGATCTCGCTGCCGCTGCGCCCTTCATAGGTGCCCGGCTGCTTGTCCTGCTCGTAGCTGCCCGTCGCCTTCAGCGGCGCATCGGCATTGCCATGCGTGAAGCTCATCTCGAAGATCTGGCCGTTGCGGCGGATTTTCAGTTTCAACCAGGCCGAAAGCGCATTGACCACCGAGACGCCGACGCCATGCAGGCCGCCCGAGACCTTGTAGGAGTTCTGGTCGAACTTGCCGCCGGCATGCAGCTGAGTCATGATCACTTCAGCCGCCGAAATGCCTTCTCCGGTGTGGATATCGGTCGGAATGCCGCGCCCATTGTCGATCACGGTGACCGAACCGTCGGGATTCAGCGTCACGGTGACGAGGTCGGCATGACCGGCCAGCGCCTCGTCGATCGCATTGTCGACCACCTCATAGACCATGTGATGCAGGCCGGAACCGTCGTCGGTGTCGCCGATATACATGCCGGGGCGTTTGCGGACAGCATCCAACCCCTTCAAAACCTTAATGGAATCGGCGCCGTATTCGGCTTCAGCGCCGCTGATGTTGTCGATCTGATCGCTCATGAAAACCTGTTGTCTGGATGCCGCTCGCACGGCGCGGAAAATTGGCCCCGAATCGCGCCTCTGATATGCACTAGATATAGGCGCTAAAGGCGGTTTTTCCAAGGTTTGCAGGCATTTCCCCGGGAATGAGCCGGCTGTCCATGACGCGCTCTCGCCAGGCCTTATCTGGCTTTGGCCAGCCGGTCCCTGAGAAACTTGATCATGAACTTGTAGCGCGGCGCCAGCCGCCCGGTCCGATCAAGTTCCAGCGTCATGTCGAGCGCCCGGGAAAGCACGGCCTTGGGGCTTTTCGCGACCTGGGCGTAGTCGACATAGGCAACCACCAGATCACGCTGCCAGGTGGCGTTGTTCGGGTCGGCCTGGGCAAGCTGCTGGCGGATGTCGAGACTGTCCTGGAAGGCTTGCCGTGCACCCCTGATGTCGTGTTGCTTGGCCTTGAGCATGCCGATCTCCGACAGCGTGATCGACAGGTCGCGCTGCCAGTCGGCATTGGCCGGATCAAGCTTGGCCAGCCGGTCTGCGATGACGAAACTGTCGGTGTAGGCCCTGAGCGCACCCGCCCGGTCGCCTTGGATCGCCAGAATGCCGGCGACCTTTTCGAGGCTGACGGAGAGGTCGCGCTGCCAATCCGTGTTGTTTGGGTCGCCAGCCGCCAGCGCGCGGGCCAGTTCGAGAGCTTGCCTGTAGGCCGACAGCGCATCCGGCCATTTCTCCTGGTCGCTCAGCGCATTGCCGATCTTGGCGTAGCCGACCGACAGGTCGCGCTTCAGCTCGCTGTTGTCCGGATCGCGCACCACCAGCCGCTCGACGATCGACTGGCTGGCCCGATAGGCCGCGAGCGCGCCAACCGCATCGCTGCGCTCGCGCTTGAGGTCGCCGATCGTCGTATGGCTGACAGAGACGTCGCGCTGCCGCCCTGGATCCTGTGGATTCTTGTTGGCCAGCGCCAGCCGGATATCCAGGCTTTGCTCATAGGCCGCCTGCGCATTGTCCAACTGGCCGGCGGTGCGCGCCAGCGCGCCGATCTCGTCATAGCTGATGGTCAGGTCGCGCTGCAGCTCCGCGCGCTCCGGTTCGTTGTCGGCAAGCTGCTTCTTGATCGACAGGCTTTCCTGGTAGATCCGCGCGGCCCCGGCCAGGTCGCCTTGCGTCACCAGCACATCGCCGATCTTGTCGTCGGCCGTGGCGAAGTCGCCGAACCATGTCAGACGATCGGGCTCGGCCGCAGTCAAATCCCGGAGCATGGTTCTGGCGGCCTGATAGTTCTCAAGCGCTTGCGGCAGGTCGCCCTGCACCAGCCTGATGTTGCCGAGCTTGATGTGGCTGACGGCAAAATCGCGCTTGACGCTCGGATCGCTTTCATGGGCCGAACGCAGCTCGAGATTGGATACAAGCGCTGTAAAGGCGCGGCCTGCGGCATCGGTGTTGCCAACGAGCGTATAGAGCTTGCCGAGGTCGTCCAGCGTCCGGATCTGTCGGTCGGCATCGTTCAGCGCCAGCGAGGTTTGCCCGGCCTCGCCGTAAAGGGCCAGCACCGATTCGTAGTCGTTGATGGCCGTGGCGTAGTCGAGATCGGCTCGTGCCGCACCGCCGGACAGGAAACGCGTCGCCGCCTCGGACAGCGTGCGTCCGACGAAATTGGCCCTCAAGGCGTTGCGCGAGACATTGTCGATATCGGCGGCCTTGGCGAGGATGGCGCGCGCGCTGTCGAAGGCCCCGAGCGACAGCTGCTCCTCGGCCTGCCGGCGCAGTTCCGTCACTTGCGGATCATCGGAGGCGAGCGTCCTCATTTCGCTGCGCACCTTGACGAAGGCGTCGGCCGCCTCATGCAGCCTGGCATTCAGGCTGTCCGCCGAGAGGTGGCTGGCGTCGGAGCTGATCAGCGCGCCATAGAGCGGCGCCAGCGGCATGTCGGCATCGCTGGCTATCTGCTCGACCTCGCCGCGCATCTGAGGCGTCACGTCGGCCATGGCGAGCAGCAGGCGCTCGCGCTCCGGCAGCTGTTCCTTGGCCGCTGCGGCAAAGAACAGCTTCGGCAGGCCGCTCTCGACATAGGGCAGCTGCTTGCCGCGCGACAGGTCATAGACCTCCTGCTGCACCAGCGTCAGCACCGAGCGGATCTCGAGCCCGTCAGTGCCGAGATATTTGGTCAGCGCTGTCGTGAACGGCGAGTTCTCGCCGGTTCCGTCGGCCGCCGTCTCACCTGGCGCTGCCGAAAAGGCGAACAGGATGTTTTCGGCGCGGCCAATCCGGCCGAGCCCCGGCCTAACTTTCTCCACGACGTCCTTTGCCAGCGATGTCGCGCCTCGACCTTCGCTCACCATGCCCGAAAACGGATCGCTGCGGCAGGCGTCGAGCATGATCAAGCCAACCTTGGCTGTGACGGCCACGGCGTCGCGCACCTCCTCCAGCGGTAGGCTGGTCTTCTCCAGCGCATCGAGCGAGGACGCGTCGGCATCGACCGGGAGCAGCCGGTTGTTGCCTGATATCTCGACGCCATGGCCGGAGAAATAGACCAGCGCAACGTCGGCGCCCCTGGCATCCTGGCGAAAATCGTCGAGCGCGCGGCGCATGCGACGCAGATCGCGATTGGTTTCGAGAACGACCTCGAAGCCGAGCTTCTTCAGCGCCGCTTCCATTGCCTCGCCGTCATGAACCGGATTGGCGAGCGGCCGGATCAGCCGGTAGTTATCGGTGGCGATGACCAGCGCCACGCGCCGCTCCGCCACTGCCGCGGCGGTGGTCGTGAGCATCAGCAGCAAGGCAAACAGCAAGCGCAAGTCGAACTGCCCCCCGGCTCGTTCATCTGTGCGAACATTCCATCTCTTTATGGCATGAGCAAGCCGGGCTTTTGGCGCAAGGCCGGCGCGTCAGGCAGCCCGCATCGGCTTCAACGCCTCGCTCCAGCACAGCAGCTCGTCGAGCATGGTTTTGGCACCGCCCTGCACCTGCTCGCTGGCGTTGAAAGCGCCTTTCTCGTCGAGCAGTTTCTGATACATCGGCAGCGCGACACCTTCCGGGATCGGCATGACGCCCACCGAGGTCAGCAGCGGCTTCAGCGCCTGCGCTGCGCGCAGGCCGCCGGAGACGCCGCCATAGCTGAAAATGCCGGCTGGCTTGTATTTCCATTCGCGCAACAGATAGTCGATCGCATTGACGATCGCCGGCGCCACGAAATAATTGTATTCCGGCGCCACGAAGACAAAGGCGTCGGCGGCATCGATCGCCTTTGACCATGCTTTGGTATGGTCGTTCTGGTATTTGCCAAGCCTTGGATGGTGCGGCTCGTCCAGCACCGGCAGATTGAACGCCGCGATGTCGGTCAGCACCGGCTCGAATTTCCCGTGTTCGCGCGCGAATCTCTCCAGCCAGTCGGCGAAAACCGGTCCGGCGCGGCCTGGCCGCGTGCTGCCGATGATGATGTTCAACTGATGCTTCAAGGCTGGCTCCCAAGGCTGGCGGTATCTGTTGGTGACCGTGACCTATGGCAGAGCATGGCCGTGGACAAGGCGACACCGCAAGGAGAGTGGTCACAATCGGCTGAACGGACTGTCTGCCGCACATCCCAGGCCGCACAATTTGCGTCTGCCGTTCGGTCACATGGACGCCCGGGTCGCCAGCCACTACATTGTGGTATCAGCGGAGCAGCCCATGGACGTCCAGCCCGCCCCCTTTGTTCCCCCGGCGCCGAAGCCGCGCACGACGCCGCCCTCGACGCTGGAGATGATCCGCATCGTCTACCGCAACCCGCTCGAACTGTGGGGGGAGCATACCTACAACGAGCCCTGGATTTCGGCGAGTGGCGTTGGTGGACATCTGATCGTTGCCAACGATCCCGGCCTGATCCGCCACGTGCTGGTCGACAACGCCAAGAATTACAAGATGGCGACTGTGCGCCAGAAAATCCTGCGGCCGATCCTGCGCGACGGCTTGCTGACCGCCGAGGGCGAGGTGTGGAGGCGGTCGCGCAAGGCGATGGCGCCGGTGTTCACGCCGCGCCACATTTTCGGCTTCGCCCAGCCGATGCTTCGGCGCACGCGGGAGTTCGTCTCGCGATATGAAGGCGGCAGCATGTCCGACATCGCCCATGACATGACGCTGCTCACTTACGACATCCTGGCCGAAACGCTGTTCTCCGGCGAGATCGCGGGCGGGCCCGGCAGTTTCGCCAACGAGATCGACCGCCTGTTCGAGACGATGGGCCGCGTCGATCCGCTCGACCTGTTGCGCGCGCCCGACTGGCTGCCACGCCTGACCCGCATCCGCGGCCGCAAGACCATGGCCTATTTCCGCAAGATCGTCACCGATACGGTCAAGATGCGCGAGGAGAGATTCAAGCGCGATCCCGATGCCGTGCCGCAGGATTTCCTGACGCTGCTGCTCAAGGCCGAAGGTCCAGAGGGGCTGACGCGAGCCGAAGTCGAGGACAACATCATCACCTTCATCGGCGCCGGCCACGAGACCACGGCACGCGCGCTTGGCTGGACGCTCTATTGCCTTGCGGAATCCCCGTGGGAGCGCAACCGGGTCGAGCAGGAGATCGACCGAGTGCTGGCGAGCGAGCCCGATCCGACGAAGTGGCTCGATGCCATGCCGCTGACGCGCGCTGCCTTCGACGAGGCGCTCCGGCTCTATCCGCCGGCACCATCCATCAACCGCGAGCCGATCGAACCGGAAATGTGGAAGGATCTCTATATCCCGAAGCACGCCGCCGTGCTGGTGATGCCGTGGGTCGTCCACCGCCACCGGAAGCTTTGGGACAGGCCGGATGCCTTCCTGCCGGAGCGCTTCCATCCGGGAAACCGCGAAAAGATCGACCGCTTCCAGTATCTGCCGTTCGGTGCGGGCCCGCGCGTCTGCATCGGCGCCAGCTTCGCCATGCAGGAGGCGATCATCGCGCTGGCGATCATGCTGTCACGCTTCCGCTTCGACACCACCGCAGAGACGAAACCCTGGCCGGTACAGAAACTCACCACCCAGCCGCAAGGCGGCTTGCCGATGCAGGTCACGCCCCGCCAGGTGGGATGATATTCAGGTGATGCCGGCCTGCGAACGATGGCTTCCTGCGCTTCCGGTACTCACGTACCAAAAGTACGCTCCGTTCCGGTTCTCGGATTCCACCGCTCTCGGCTCGGCCTGACCTGAATCTAAACACACCTTCAAGCTGAATGAATTATGCCGCGGGCTTGCGCTGGAACTGGCCGGCAGCGCGGTAGCGCCAGAGGTAGCTGGGCACGATCGTCGCGATTGATTGCGGCTGGATGCCAAGCCCGGCGAGTGTCCTGTTGGCTTTGACCGCCGCGTCCGACACGATGTTGTGCTCGCGCAGCTGTATCACCTGGTCCTTGGTCAGCAGCGGATTGGGCAAGAGGCCGAGGATCGAGGCCAGGATGTTGGCAACCCACCACGGCACCGGCACCAGCATGCGCTTGCGTTCGATCACCTGGAGCAACTCTTCCATGCATTCCTTGAAGGTGAGTACCTTGGGGCCGCCGAGTTCATAGATCTGACCGCCATCGACCTTGCCGTCGACCGAGCGCGCCACTGCTTCGGCGACGTCGCCGACATAGACAGGCTGGAATTTGGTCTGGCCGCCGCCGATCAGCGGCAGCACCGGCGAATAGCGCGCCATGTTGGCGAAGCGGTTGAAGAAGGCGTCTTCGGGCCCGAAATTGATCGATGGCCGGAAAATGACGGCGTCCTTGATCGTCTCCAGAACGGCCTTTTCGCCGAGCGCCTTGGTGCGCGCATAGTCCGATGGGGAGTTCAAGTCGGCGCCAAGCGCGGAAATATGGGTGAGGCCGGCGCCGACGGCGCGCGCTGCCTCGGCCACGGCGCGGGCGCCGAACTCGTGGACGGCGGGGAATTTCTGCCGGCCGCTATCATGCAGGACGGCGACCAGATTGACGACGTGGTCGGCACCCTGCACGGCACGGTCTACCGACCAGCGCACGCGCACATTGGCCTGCACCGGCTGGATCTGGCCGACATTGCCGAGCGGCTGCAGATGGCCGGCGAGATCTGGCCGCCGGCAGGCGACCCGGATGCGATAGCCGCGCTTGGCCAGCGCGCGCACGACATGGCGGCCGACAAAGCCTGACCCGCCAAAGATGACGACGAGCTTTGGGGTCTGCAGGATTTCGGTCATGGCTGGCTCCGGCGCTCGCAGGCTTGGCTGAAGCCGTTTCATAATCGGTTTCGCGCCAAAGGCAAAGGGTGACGCGTGGTCGCTGCCGGCCTTGTCAGAATGCCTTGCCGATGCATGGGCCGGCCGAGTGGCGGTTGCCGCCGCGAACGACGAAGAACAGCAGGATCGCCGCCCAAAGAAGTGGACGTAGAACGCAGAAAACCCCGCCGAGGCGGGGCTTTCCGGGCTGCATCCATGCGAAGTCAGGGGGCCGACGGAGCGGCCTGACCTGAGACGGTGTCAGGAGGGCGTAAAGCAAGTACGCCCACCCCAGCCCTGAGCATCCGACATGGTGCCGCCGATCTTCTTGCAGGCCGCGATGAAGTCGGCGCTGCAGTTGGCGGTTTGGTGCCCCGGTGTGGATCGGGCAAGCTCGCCTTGGACAAAGCTGGGTCGCGACAGCGCGCAGAAAGGTTCAGCGGGGCGCAAAGAAAATTGCACCGCGCCACACTTCAAGCGGGCAGATCCAAGATAACTTTCGGATCTCTAATGGATTATTCAGGAGGAGTAGCGGGCGGCGAATTCGGAAATGCGCTGCACCACGGCCTTGGATGCGGTGATGCCGCGCGCTTGCGCCTTCTCTGTGGCCTCAGCGCGGGCACGACCTGGCACGTGCACGCCGAAGCGCCGCCGCAGCCGGTCGAGCTGGTCCTTCATCCGCTGCTCGAAATCCGGATCGAGCAGCTTTGGTTCGATGGCAAGGACGAACAGCCCGGTGCCCGGACTGTCCGGTCCGCCGCCGAACCATGGCGCGTCGAGCGACCAGTTGGCGCCCGACAGGCCCGCCGCCAGCACTTCGACCATCAGCGCGATGTTGGCGCCGCGCTGGCCGCCGAAGGCAAGCATGGCACCCTTCATGGCGGCGGCCGGATCGGTGGTCGGGTTGCCGCTGGCGTCCAGCGCCCAGCCTTCGGGGATTGTCTTGCCGTCCTCGGCCGCCTTGCGGATGTTGACGAAGGCGGTGGCGCTCGACGACTGGTCGATGACCAGCGGCGCGCCGTCGGCGGCGGGTGCGGCAAACGACATCGGATTGGTGCAGTAGACCGGCTTCACCGAGCCGGAGCCGGCGAGCACGGCCGGGCCGTTGGTGGCGGCGAACGACACCAGCCCCTGTGCTGCCAGCCGGCCGGTAAAATAGCCGAGCGCGCCGCATGTATAGGCGTTCTTCTGCGAGAAGATGGCGACGCCGAACAGTCTTGCCGTCTTGGCGAGGTCGTCGATGGTGCGGTCGAAGCCGGTATGCGCCAGCCCGCCGCGCGCATCGGAGAGGTAGATCGCCAACGCCGGCCGGGTGATCACCGGGTCTGCGTTGCCGTCAATGCGTCCGGCTTCCAGCGCCTCGAGGTAATCGATGAAATGCGAAAACCCGACGGAGGAAACCCCTTCCGACTCGGCTGATATGATCGAAGCGGTTAGCGATTGTGCTGCTTCCTCGTTCGCGCCGGCGCCGAGTGCCGCCATCCGGCACAGTCCTTTTGCCTGATCGAGACTGAGTTGCATCACAATGAGTTCCTGGGCGAATAGCGAATGGCGAGTAGGGAGTAGCGGAAATAGCGAAAATATCGAGTGCTTACTATTCGCTATTCGCTATTTGCTATTCGCTAACTCGCTAGCCGATCTTGTTCGGGATCCTGGCTTCGATCCTGCCGAAGGCGAAGACCAGAATACCGGTGATCGTCATGTAGATCAGCGCCAGCAGCAGCAAGGGTTCGTAGGTGAGGTAGGTATCTTGCCGCACCTTGGACGAAACAGCGAAGATGTCGATCACGCTGATCGTCGCCACCAACGGCGTCGACTTCAATTGCAGCACGGTCTCGCCGGTCAGCGTCGGCAGCGCCCGGTAGATGGCTTGCGGCAACCAGATGCGCCGGAATGCCTTCCAGCGGCTCATGCCGAAGGCGCGGGCGGCCTCGAGTTGCCCCTTGGGCACGCCGGCAAAGGCGCCGCGCATCACTTCACCTTCATAGCCGGCAAAAGACAAGGTCAATGCCAGCACGCCATATGGCCAGGCTTGCCGCAGATATGGCCACATCCAGGATCCACGGATCCACGGATATTGTGGAAACAGCGAGCCCAGGCCGTAATAGAGCAGCCACAGCTGGATCAGCAGCGGCGTGCCCCGGATCACCGTGCAGAACACCTTGGCGGGCGCGGCGAACCAGAAGGAGCCGGTGGCCTGCGCCAGCCCGAGCGGCACGGCGAGCAGGAAGCCCAGAATGCAGGTGACGGCCAGGATCCACAGCGAGCGCCAGATGCCGATCAATCCCATCTCATAATATTGCGGCAGCCAGTCCCAGCGCATGAAAAACGCCGCCGACAGAACCAGCCCGAGTGCGATCAGGATCAGCACGATACGGTGCGGCTGCAGCCACAGCGACGTCCGCGCGACGACGTTGATGATAGCCGCCTCGTTGGCCATCAGCGCGCCTCCTTCAGCGAAGGCATGCCGCGCCGCGACCAGGCCTCGACCCGGCCGATGAGGAGGTTGGAAAACAACGACAACAGCAGATAGAGCACGCCCGCGGCGAAGAAGAAGGTGAAATAGGCTTTGGTGACGCCGGCGGCCTGCCGCGTTGCCAGCGCCAGCTCGTAGAAGCCGACGACCGCCAGCAGTGCAGTGTCCTTGGTGGCGATCAGCCAGAGATTGGCGAGGCCCGGTATGGCGAAGGGCAGCATTGCCGGCAAGGTGATGCGCCGCAAGAGGAGGCCGGGAGACATTCCATAGGCGCGGGCGGCTTCGATTTGCCCTTGCGGAATGGCCAGGATCGCGCCGCGTATCACCTCGGTCGAATAGGCGCCCTGGACAAAGCCGAGCACGGCGATGCCGGCGGCAAGGCCGCTAATGTCGACGCGCTGATAACCCATTGCCGTCAGCGCCTGGTTGATCAGGTCGGTTCCGGCGTAATAGAGCAGCAGGATCAGCACCAGTTCGGGCACGGCGCGCACGATGGTCGTGTAGACCACTAGCAAATCGCGCACCACCGGGCCGCCATAAAGCTTGCCATAGGCGCCGCACGTGCCGATCAAAAGACCGAGACATGTGGCGCCCAGCGCGATCTCGATCGAATGCAGCAGTCCAACCAAAAGGGTCCCGCCCCAGCCCGGCGCATTGGGCGAGAGAAGTTCGATGATGCCGGCCGCCGAGGCCGAAAGAAATGCGTCGATCAGCGTCGCCCCCGGATTGCTGGCTCTAACCACCGACGGCTGCGTCGGCGGCAAACATGCCTGGGAAAGATCGGGCAGGAGGGGCATGGCGCTGACGCCATGCCCCTCGGCTCATGCGAGGATTGTCAGTTCGACTGCGCGCCGCCGCCGCCGTAAATGTCAAAATCGAAGTACTTCTTCGAGATCTCGTCGTATTTGCCGTTGGCGCGGATCGCCTTGATGCCGGCGTTGATCTTGTCCTTCAACTCGGTGTCTTCCTTGCGCACGCCGGCGCCGACGCCCGGTCCGAGCACTTCGTCATCCGGTGCCACCATGCCCTTGAGATCGCAGCAGGCCTTGCCCTGGTCCGATTTGAGAAATTCGCCAAGCGCGATGGAATCGGCCTGCACCGCGTCGAGGCGACCGGCCGCAAGATCGTTGTTGGCTTCGTCCTGGGTCTGGTATTCCTTGATCTCGGAAGCCGTGGCGCCGAAGTGCTTCTTGGCGTAGACGGCGTGCACGGTCGACACCTGAACGCCAATGACCTTACCCTTGAGGTCGTCCGGAGTGGCGCCGAATTTCTGGTCCTTTGGCCCGATGATCGCCGTCGGCGTGTTATAATATTTGTCCGAGAAGTCGATCGTCTTCTTGCGCTCATTGGTGATCGACATCGAGCTGACGATGAGGTCGATCTTCTTCGTCGTCAGCGCCGGAATGATGCCGTCCCAGGCAACCGGAGTGATGACGCAGTCAAGCTTCTCTTCGGCGCAGACTGCGTCGATGAACTCGATCTCCCAGCCGATCCACTTGCCCGATGCATCGGGCGAGGTGAAGGGTGGATAGGGTTCGGCGGCGACGCCGATCTTGACTGGATCGGCCTTGGCCACCCCCATCGCGGCGACGCCGAGCAGCAGCGCTGCGGCGAATGTCTTCAGAACGGTCTTCATTTCACGACTCCCAGTTTGTTGTTGGTTCCCGGTTTCTCCCGCCCCGGCCTGTTCCTAGCCGATGTTGCGGATGAACTGTTTCAGCCTTTCGGATTTCGGTGCGCCGAATATCTGCTCCGGCGGCCCCTCTTCCTCGACCAACCCGTTGTAGAGGTAGACGACGTGGGTCGCGACCTCACGGGCAAACTTCATCTCATGGGTGACCAGCACCATGGTGCGGCCCTCGCGTGCCAGGTCGCCGATCACCTTCAGAACTTCGCCGACCAGCTCAGGGTCCAGCGCCGAGGTCGGCTCATCGAAAAGCATGACGCGCGGATTGATGGCCAGCGCCCGGGCGATAGCGGCCCGCTGCTGCTGGCCGCCCGACAGATAGGCCGGATAGACGTCGCGCTTTTCGGCAAGGCCGACGCGGGCGAGCAGCTTTTCGGCCTCTGCGATCGCCACATCGCGCTTGACGCCAAGCACGTGCACCGGAACCTCGATGACGTTCTCGATCAGCGTCATGTGGCTCCACAGGTTGAAGTTCTGGAACACCATGCCGAGCTTGGAACGGATGCGCTCGATCTGCTTGCGATCGGCCGGAACCGTGTGGCCGTGGCTGTCGGCCTTGAGCTTGATCTCTTCGCCATTGACCCGGATGACACCGCTGGTAGGATTTTCCAGGCAGTTGATACAGCGCAGCAGCGTCGACTTGCCCGAGCCTGAGCCACCGATAATGGCGATCACCTCGCCGTCGCGCGCCGACAGCGACACGCCCTTCAGCACATGCAACTCACCGAACCTCTTGTGCAGGTTCTCGACATGGATGGCTTCGGCGGCGCCGTTCTGCGCCGTGTATTTCAGTGCGGATGCGGCGCTTGTAACCGTCATCCCTTCGACGCTCCGCGGCGCGGTAGAATCGGTCGCTGCTGGTATCTTTTACCCATTACCCGTCACTGACAGAGTTCCCATTCTCAGGATGGACCGTTCCGCTTGCCTCCGTCAACCATGGTTTTTGGACTATTGATCGGAGCCTGCCGTAGTGGTTAGTGGCGGCAACGAACGTTTCGGGAGAATTGAGTGGGCAAATCATACGGGTCGCAGTCCATGGCCGGACCCCTGAAACGCGTGCTGATGCGGTCCGCCGCCAGCGCCATGCGTCATGCCAGGGCACAGGAATGGCACTATGGTCCAGGCTTCGATCCGCAAAAGGCCGCAGCCCAGCATGAGCAGCTGTCCGGCATGATCGCGGCTTCCGGCGCCGAGATCGAATGGCTGACGGATGCCGATGACGGGCTGGCCGATGCCGTCTTCACCCACGATCCGTCGCTGATGACCGATCATGGCGCGATTATTCTCTCGATGGGCAAGGCATTGCGCCAGGCCGAGCCCGGCCTGCATGAGGCAGCGTACGAGCGCATGGGCATTCCCATCCTTGGGCGCCTCGAAAGCCCTGGCCAGGTGGAAGGCGGCGACTGCGTCTGGGTCGATGCGACCACGCTGGCCGTCGGTCGTGGCGTGCGCACCAACCAGGACGGTATCCAGCAACTCGCTAATCTGCTCTCGCCCAAGGGGATTTCGGTCTTCGGCTTCGATCTGCCGCTCTGGCATGGCGAGGAGGCCTGCCTGCATCTGATGTCGGTGATCAGTCCGCTCGCCGACGATCTGGCGCTGGTCTACGCGCCCTTGCTCCCGGCCGCCTTCTACCAGATGCTGCGGGCGCGCGGCGTCAAGCTGGTCGAGGGCGATGCCGGCGAGTTCTTCGCCTCCAACGGGCTCAGCCTCAACGTGTTGCCGACCGCGCCGCGCCAGGTCATCGCCGTTGCCGGTTTTCCCAGGACAGCGGCTGCCATGCAGGCCGCCGGCTGCGTGGTCTCCACCTTCGAGGCGGATGCGCTGTGCATCGCCTGCGAAGGCGGCCCGACCTGCCTGACGCGGCCGGTGCTACGCCAATGACCAACATTGGCCCGACCGTCGGCGAGGCGCTCATTTCGCTGCTCGAAGCCCATGGTGTCGACACGGTCTTCGGCATTCCCGGCGTGCACACAGTCGAGCTCTACCGGGGGCTGGCGCGCTCCAACATCCGCCATGTCACGCCGCGTCATGAACAGGGCGCCGGCTTCATGGCCGACGGCTATGCGCGCGCCAGCGGCAGGCCGGGCGTTGCCTTCGTCATCACCGGACCGGGGCTGACCAACACCATCACCGCCATGGGTCAGGCGCGTGCCGATTCGGTGCCGATGCTGGTCATCTCCGGGGTTAACGCCACGCCGACCCTGGGCAAGGGCCTCGGCTTCCTGCATGAACTGCCAGACCAGCGCGGCATGATGGAAAAGGTTGCGCTGTTTTCGCATCGCGTCACCCAGGCCAGCGAATTGCCAGGTGCGCTGGCGCAGGCCTTCGCGCTGTTCTCATCGGCCCGGCCCGGGCCGGTGCACATCGAGATTCCGACCGACGTCATGGTCAAGCCGGCGGACGGCATCTCCGCCGTGCTGAGCAATGCGCCGCCGCCCGCGCCCGAAGCCGCCGCAATTGCCAGCGCTGCCAAACTCGTCACCGCCGCGCGCCGCCCGCTGATCCTGGCCGGGGGCGGCGCCAAGCGCGCCGAGGCGCCATTGCGGCGTCTGGCCGAACGGCTGGGAGCGCCGGTCGTCCAGACCGCCAACGCGCGCGGCCTGCTGCATGGTCATCCGCTTTGCGTGCCGGCCAGCCCCAGCCTGAAAGCAGTGCGGGCGCTGATGGCCGAAGCCGATCTGGTGATTGCCGCCGGAACCGAATTCGGCCCGACCGACTACGATGGCTACAGCGATGGCGGCTTCGTCCTGCCCGTCAACCTGATCCGCATCGATATCGGCGCGGACCAGCTTGCCCGCCGCCCGGCGACGGTTTCGATCCAGGCCGATTGTGCCGAGGCGCTCGAGGCGCTGCTTCCGCAAATCAGCCATGTTCCGGCAAGCGAGAGCGGCCCTTTGCGCGCCGCCGCGGCACGGAAAGCGGCCTTCGCCGAGCTCAATCCGACGCTGCAGGCCCAGGTGCGCGCCGTCGAGACGATCCGCGACGCGCTGCCTGGCGCACTCATAGTTGGCGATTCGACGCAGCCGATCTATGCTGCCAACCTCTATTATGACCATGATCGGCCGGGCGGCTGGTTCAATGCCGCGACAGGTTTCGGCGCACTCGGCTATGGCCCGCCGGCGGCGATCGGTGCCGCCCTTGCGGTGCCCGAGGCGCCCGTCGTCTGCCTCACGGGTGACGGCGGCTTCCAGTTCACGCTGCCGGAACTGGGCGCCGCGCTCGATGCCCGGGCGCCCGTGATCTTCATCGTGTGGAACAATCGCGGCTATCGCGAGATCGAAACCTCGATGCTCGATGTCGGCGTCGAGCCGGTGGGCGTGTCGCCGGCACCGCCGGATTTCTGCAAGCTGGCTGAGGCCTATGGCATCGGCGCCGAACGGCTTGCCGATATCGACGCTCTGGCAGATGCGCTGAAGCGCGCGCGGGCCACCGGACTGCCGCGCGTCATCGAAATCACGGTTGACTGAACACCGGTGGCGCGGGCTTCCCGTCGCGGCTGCATGACCCATGGCTGGCCCGTGGCTGGACGCATGCAAAGACGCAACGACTGCCATGTCGAGATTTCAATTGAGTGATGGCGCGAAAGGCGCGACGCTCCGCGTCGGCGGCGCAAGAAACGACCTAACGATAAAAAAATGACAGGAGCGGTCCAAGATGACGGAAACCCTTGAAGGCAAGCATATCGTCGTGACCGGCGGAACCGGCGCGCTCGGCGGTGCGGTTGTCGGCAAACTGCTGAGTGACGGCGCGATCTGCCATGTGCCCAATGCCCATGCCGCCGCGCCATCGCATTTCCCCTTCACCGCGCATGATCGTGTCAAGCTGGTGCACAATGTCGATCTCTCGGACTCCGCCAAGGTCGAGGCGTTCTACAGCCAGGTTCCGGACCTGTGGGGGTCGATCCACCTGGCCGGCGGCTTTACCGGGGCGCCGGTGGAAAAGATCGAGTCGGCTTCCTTTGCCGAGATGATGGATACCAATGCGCGCACCGCCTTCCTGTGCTGTCGTGCGGCGGTGCGCTCGATGCTGGCGTCAGGCACGGCAGGCCGCATCGTCAACATCGCTGCACGGGCGGCACTGGAACCGCGCAAGGGCGCCGGCTCGGTCGCTTACGCCGCCAGCAAGGCGGCGGTGGCAGCGATGACGGTGGCGATGGCCGAGGAGCTGAAGCACAACGGCATCCTGGTCAACGCCGTGGCGCCGTCGACGCTCGACACGCCGGCAAACCGCGCCGATATGCCGGATGCCGATGTCACCAGATGGGTCAGCCTCGAAGCCGCCGCCGAAGCCATCGCTTATCTAGCCTCGCCGGCCAATCAGGCGATGAGCGGCGCGCTGGTACCGCTTTACGGCAGGGCGTAACCTTCCAACCTTTTACATTGGTCAAAGAAAAACCCCGCCGGATCGCTCCGGCGGGGTTTTGTTTTCGAGCCTATGCGAAGAGGCTTAGCTGCCCTGCTTCTTCAGCGCGGCACCCAGGATGTCGCCCAGCGAAGCGCCGGAGTCGGTCGAGCCGTACTGAGCGACCGCTTCCTTCTCTTCTGCGATTTCCAGCGCCTTGATCGAGACCTGCAGCTTGCGGGTCTTTTTGTCGAAGGCGATGACGCGGGCGTCGACTTTCTGGCCGACGGTGAAGCGCTCGGGGCGCTGCTCGTCGCGGTCACGGCTCAAATCGGAGCGCTTGATGAAGGTCTCGATGCCGCTGTCGACCAGCCGCACTTCCAGACCGCCATCCTTGACGCCGATGACTTCGCAGGTGACGACCGCGTTCTTGCGCAGTTCGCCTGAAGTCGCCGCTTCGCCGACCGTATCCTTGGCCAGCTGCTTGATGCCGAGCGAGATGCGCTCCTTGTCGATGTCGACGTCGAGCACCTGCGCCTTGACCATGTCGCCGCGATTGTACTCTTCGATGACCTGTTCGCCCGGACGGGTCCAGTCGAGGTCGGAAAGGTGCACCATGCCGTCCACGTCGCCTTCGAGGCCGATGAACAGGCCGAACTCGGTCTTGTTCTTGACCTCGCCCTCGACCTGGCTGCCGACCGGATGGCTCGAGGCGAAAGCCTGCCACGGATTCTCGAGCGTCTGCTTGAGGCCGAGCGAGATGCGGCGCTTGGCCGGATCGACCTCGAGCACCACCACGTCGACTTCCTGCGTCGTCGACAGGATCTTGCCGGGATGCACGTTCTTCTTCGTCCACGACATTTCCGAAACGTGGATGAGACCCTCGATGCCCGGCTCCAGCTCGACGAACGCGCCGTAGTCGGTGATGTTGGTGACGGTACCCTTGATCTTCTTGCCGATCGGGAACTTGGTTCCGATCTCGGACCACGGATCGCTCTCGAGCTGCTTCATGCCGAGCGAGATACGGTGGGTTTCCTGGTTGATGCGGATGATCTGCACCTTGACCGTCTGACCGATGTTGAGGATTTCGGTCGGATGGTTGACGCGGCGCCATGCCATGTCGGTGACATGCAGCAAGCCGTCGATGCCGCCGAGGTCGACGAACGCACCGTAATCGGTGATGTTCTTGACGACGCCTTCGACAACCTGGCCTTCTTCGAGGTTCTGCACGATTTCCGAACGCTGTTCGGCGCGGCTCTCCTCGAGCACGGTACGGCGCGACACCACGATGTTGCCGCGGCGGCGATCCATCTTGAGGATCTCGAAGGGCTGCGGGTTGTGCATCAGCGGGGAGACGTCGCGGATCGGGCGGATATCGACCTGGCTGCGCGGCAGGAAGGCCACGGCGCCGTCGAGGTCGACGGTGAAGCCGCCCTTGACCTGGTTGAAGATGACGCCTTCGACGCGCTCACCCTTGGTGAACTTCTCTTCGAGACGGACCCAGCTCTCTTCGCGGCGGGCCTTCTCACGCGAAAGCATCGCTTCGCCAAGCGCGTTCTCGATGCGCTCGACATAGACTTCGACGGTGTCACCGACCTTGAGGGTGGTGTCCTTGCCCTTGACGCCGAATTCCTTCAGCGGCACGCGGCCTTCGACCTTGAGGCCGACGTCGATGATGGCCATGTCCTTTTCGATCGCGGTGATCGTGCCCTTGACGACCTGGCCTTCGCCGGAATGGCCTGTGGTAAATGATTCTTCGAGCAGGCTCGCGAAATCATCGCGAGTGGGATTTGCAGCTGACATTGTTTCTCCTGGAATGTCCCGCATCTCAAGCGGGACGGGCGCCGTGGGTTAGCGTTGCGTTAGCCTGCCGGCGTTCCGGGCTACAAAAGCCCTGGGCCGCTCTTTAAGCGGCAATTCCGGCGCATGAAGAATGCTGGCAGGCTGGTTCGTGCCCGATATGGGTGTCTTCTTCGCCTCCGACAACGGAAACGCGAGGGAAAAACCCGGATCAGGCGTTGTCTCTCTTGGCCAACACGTCGTCGATGATCGCCTTGGCTGCGAGAAACGCGGCTTCTATAGCCATTTCGCTGGTATCAAGCAAGTGCGCGTCGGTCGCCGGCTTCAATGGCGAGTCGGCGCGGCCCATGTCGCGCTTGTCGCGGCGCACGATATCGGCAAGGATTTCGGCGAAATCGGCGGTGCCGCCGATGCTCTCGATCTCGGCCAGCCGGCGCTTCGCGCGCACCTCGGCGCTCGCCGTCACATAGAGTTTGATGTCGGCGTCGGGGCAGACGACGGTGCCGATGTCGCGCCCATCGAGCACCGCGCCCGGCGGCGTCTTGGCAAAGGCGCGCTGCTTTTCGACGAGGATACGTCGCACGGTCGGGAAAACGGCGACCTTCGAGGCCGCCTCGCCGACCGCATGCGCCGACAGCACCGCCCGATCGAGCTTTGCCAGGTCGACCTGGCGGGCCGCGGTTTCAGCCGCCGAGACATTGTCGAGCGGCAGCGCGTGCTGGATCAGCGCGTAGGCCACGGCGCGATAGGTGAGGCCCGTGTCGAGCAGGTTCAGCCGGTAATGGTCCGCCAGCCGCCGGGCGAGGGTCCCCTTGCCGGCGCCGGCGGGTCCGTCGATGGCGATGGTGAAGGGGATGCTCATTGGCTGGCCGCTGCGATCGAAAGGCGCGACAGAGGGGGGTGCTGTCCCGCCAGCATTCCACTTTGGCTCCAACCCATCAATGGTCACCCAATCTCCGCGCCCAACCCCTTCATCAGCCCCATGAATTCCGGGAAACTCGTCGCGATCATTGCCTGATCGTCGATGGTAACCGGCTTTTCCGTGGCCAGCCCCATCACCAGGAAGCTCATGGCGATGCGGTGGTCGAGATGGGTCTGCACGGTCGTGTCGTGGCCGTTGGGGTGTCCGCCGAGGCCCTTGCCGCCCGGTTTGCCGCGCACGGCAAGCGAAGCTTCGCCCTCGGTGCAGTCGACGCCGTTGAGCATCAGTCCTTTGGCGACGGCCGACAGTCGGTCCGACTCTTTCACCCGCAGCTCTTCCAGCCCCTGCATCAGCGTTTCGCCCTCGGCGAAGCTGGCGGCTACCGCGAGTACCGGATACTCGTCGATCATCGACGGCGCCCGCTCGGGCGGCACGGTGACGCCCTTGAGCTCGGAATAACGCACGCGCAGGTCGGCCACATCCTCGCCGCCGGCGTTGCGCGGGTTCAGGATGTCGATCTTGCCGCCCATTTCTTGCAACGTCAGCAGCAGCCCGGTGCGGGTCGGGTTCATCAGCACGTTTTCGATTGTTATGTCCGATCCCGGCACGATCAGTGCAGCCACCAGCGGGAAGCCGGCCGAGGACGGATCGCCCGGCACGGCGATGGTCTGGCCGGTCAGCTTGCCCTGTCCTTCGATGAAGATGTGGCGCACGCCGCGCTCGTCGGTCTCGACCGACAAATTGGCGCCAAATCCCTTCAGCATCTTTTCAGTGTGGTCGCGCGTCATGACCGGTTCGATGACGGTGGTGATGCCCGGCGTGTTCAGCCCGGCGAGCAGCACCGCCGATTTCACCTGCGCCGAGGCCATCGGCACACGATAAGTGATCGGTGCGGCGTGCTTGGGCCCATGCAGCGTGATCGGCATGCGGTCGCCGGGCGTCGCCTTCAGCACCTGCACGCCCATCTGGCGCAAGGGTTCGAGCACCCGGCCCATCGGTCGGCCGGACAGCGAGGCGTCGCCGATGAAGGTGGTTTCCATGTCATAGGTGCCGACAAGGCCCATGGTCAGCCGCGAGCCGGTGCCGGCATTGCCGAAATCGAGCGGGCCTTCCGGCTGCAGCAGCGCGCCGTTGCCGGTGCCACGGATCACCCACTCCGCGCCGCGTTTTTCTATATGCGCGCCCATCGCCTTCATGGCGGCACCCGTGCGCATCACGTCCTCGCCTTCGAGCAGGCCGGTGATGCGGGTCTCGCCAGAGGCAAGGCCGCCGAACATGAAGGAGCGGTGCGAGATCGACTTGTCGCCCGGCACGCGAGCCGTGCCGGAAAGGGCGGATGATTTGCGGGCGGTGGCCGGCTTTGGGGCGGCGGCGTGAGACATGGAATTTCCCTGGACGGAATGCCGGCGGGCCGGCGCTTTTCATTTGTTGCGGCGGTCTCGTATCACGGCGGGCCGAAATGGTCATCCCCCGTGGTCGTCACTGACGCGAGGCCTTCCAATGCATGGTTTTGTGACGCCGGCTTTTCGCTTTGACAGCGCTGCAAACTGTGGTTAAGGGGACCACTCTTTTATTGACGAGGCTTGCCGTGGCAAAAACTGAACTTGGCACAAAACGTATCGACCCGGAGACGGGCCGAAAATTCTACGACCTGAACAAGGACCCGATCGTCTCGCCGTACACCGGCAAGACCTATCCGCGTTCCTATTTCGAGGAAGGCAAGATTGCCGCCCTCGAGGAGGAAGAGGAAGTGGCCGAGAAGGAAGTGGATGCCGAGGAAGAAGAGGGCGTCGAGGTCGTCTCGCTCGAAGAGGCCGACGAGGACGTCAAGGGCGACGACCTGCCGGATCTTGGCGACGACGAGGATGATGTCGATCTCGGCGGAGACGAAGACGATACTTTCCTCGCCGACGAAGAGGAAGAAGACGACGACGTTGCCGACATGATCGGCGTCGGCGACGACGACGACGAGGTCTGATCGGCCTTGAAAGTGGGCGTTTGCAGGCTTTCGTGGCCTGTGGCGAAAAAGCGGCTCTCGAAGGCTTGATATTGACGAAAGGCGGGGTTAGAAGCCGCCTGCACTAACGGCGCGGTCTCCAACCCGCGCCGGATCTCTTCGCCGGAAACGGCGCCGGTTGACTGCCGGAAGTGGGGCCATAGCTCAGTTGGGAGAGCGCTTGAATGGCATTCAAGAGGTCGTCGGTTCGATCCCGATTGGCTCCACCAAACAGTCCCTCTGCAAACCTGGCTGTTTCCTTGCGGGATAATCGCGCCTCTTCAAAGGCTTGCCAGCTCGGGAATGGCTTCATGCTGCTCGATCGCCTGTCCGCCGTAGCCGGGTTTCGGAATGGCGAGGCTGCGGCCCACGGTCCATCAAAGCGTAGCACCAATACTTTGGGTTCGAGCGATGGAGAGAAATTCCACTAACGGCGGCGGAATTGGAATAAACTAACTCTACAGAGTTTATAGAATAAGCAATCTGCACTGGCGATCTGGTTTTCTCCGGACAGGACACGCCATGCCCACTCTTTTGCGCTCCCCCTTTACCAAGCCAGCCATATCCGACCAGGCCAGTCGGCGCACGGGAGGCAGGCCATGACCAAAGATATTCCCGAACGCATCAAGGTGCTCTGGTTTCTGCCGACGCATGGCGACAGCCGTTATCTCGGCACGACGGAAGGCGGCAGGGCCGTCGATCTGCCCTATCTGACGCAAGTGGCGAAGGCCGCCGACACGCTGGGCTACTACGGCGTGCTGCTGCCGACCGGCCGGGCATGCGAGGATTCGTGGGTGATCGCATCGGCGCTGGTGCCACTGACAGAGCGATTGCGTTTCCTTGTCGCAGTACGGCCCGGCCTGCAGTCGCCGACGCTCGCCGCGCGCATGACCGCGACGCTGGATCGCATTTCCAACGGGCGCCTGCTGATCAACGTCGTCACCGGCGGCGATCCGCTCGAGAATAAGGGCGACGGCATCTTCCTGTCGCATGCCGAGCGCTATGAGGTGACGCAGGAGTTCCTGCAGATCTACAAGCGGGTGCTGAGCGGCGAGACGGTCGAGCACGAGGGCAAGCATTTCCGCATCGAGGACGGAAGGCTGCTGTTTCCACCGGTGCAGACGCCCTATCCGCCGCTCTATTTCGGTGGCTCGTCCGACGCCGGATCCGCGGTGGCGGCGCAGGAAATCGACAAGTATTTGACATGGGGAGAGCCGCCCGCCGATGTCGAGCGCAAGCTGGATGGCGTGCGCGAACTGGCGCAGAAGGCCGGCCGCAAGCTCTCCTTCGGCATTCGCCTGCATGTCATCGTCCGCGAAACCACCGAAGAGGCGTGGGCCGCCGCCGACAGGCTGATCAGCCGGCTCGACGACACGACGATCGCTTCGGCGCAGAAGGTCTTTGCCCGCATGGATTCGGTCGGCCAGGCGCGGATGAGCGCGCTGCATGGCGGCAACCGCGCCAAGCTCGAGATCGCGCCCAACCTCTGGGCCGGTGTCGGCCTGGTGCGCGGCGGCGCGGGAACAGCGCTTGTCGGCGATCCCGACACGATCGCTGAGCGCATCGACGAATACCGACGCCTCGGCATCGACACGTTCATCCTGTCCGGCTACCCGCATCTCGAAGAAGCCTATCGCTTCGGTGAACTGGTGCTGCCGAAATTGCCGACCGATCATCCGGTCAAACTTGCCGCCTCGTCCGTCAACACCGGCCCGTTCGGCGAGACCATCGCCGGCGATCACCGGCCGAAGTCGCTCGCAAGCGCCTCGTGAACGCGCTGCCTTTGGTCCCGCGATTGCACGTCGCCATAATCGGCGGCGGCTTTTCCGGCTCGGCGGTAGCTTGGCAGCTGGCGCGAAGCTATTGGCCGGAGCGCCTGTCGACTTCCGTGATCGAGCCGCGGCCGGTGCTCGGCGGCGGTCTTGCCTATTCCACCGAGGAGCCGTCGCATCGGGTTAATGTTCCGGCCGCCAGAATGAGCATGGCTCCCGACGATCCGCAGCATTTTGCGCGCTGGTTGACTGGCAGCGGAGAATTGCAACTCGACCCGGACGCCATCTGGAAGAACGGCGATGCCTATCCGCGCCGGCGCGTGTTCGGCCGCTATGTTGCCGAGCATCTGGCGCCCCATCTCAGTTCCGGCGTTATCCGTCATGTCGAGGGTCTCGCGACACGCGTGACGCGTGAGACGGATGGGACGGGCTGGACTGTGTACACGCCCAGCGGATCGGTTGCCGCCGACATCGTCGTCCTGGCAGCGACGCATCCGCAGCCTGGAATTCCCACCGCACTGGCCTCGCTGTCTGAAGCATCGGGTTTCATCGCCGATCCGTACGCGCCAGCCGCGCTTGCCGGGATCGCGCCGGACGCACAGGTGCTGATCGTCGGCTCCGGACTGACTTCGGCCGACATGGTCGCCGAGCTCGACCGCCGTGGCCATCGCGGCCGCATCCTGGCGCTGTCGCGCCGCGGGCTGCGCTCGCGCGGCCACCCGGACATCAGGGGCGAACCCTTCGGCGACTTTGCGTCCGCACCGGCCACGACGGCGCTTGGCCTGCTCAAGAACATTCGCGCGACGCTGGCAGCGGCACATGTGGCCAATGTCAACTGGCAGTCCGTCTTCGACCAGCTGCGCCTGCAGGGCCCGGTGCTGTGGGCCGCACTTGCCCCACCGGAGCGGGCAAGGCTGGTCCGCCAGCTGCGGGTGTTCTGGGACGTGCATCGCTTCAGGATCGCCCCGCAGGTCGCTTCCGTGCTCGACCGCCGCCATGCGGCCGGCACATTCGAAACCATTGCTGCCAGGCTTGTCGCATCGAACGATGAGGACGGCAGCCTGGCTGTCAGCTTTCAACGGCGCGGGCAGACGCGGATCGAGACGACGCGCTTCGATGCCATCATCAACACCACCGGCCCGGCGCATCAGCAGGCGCTACAACTGAACCCGGCATTGCGCTCGCTGACTGAAGCCGGGCTGATCAAGGCTGACCGATACGGGCTTGGCATCGAGACGGGTCTCGACAGCCGCGCCGTCGACCGGGATGGCAGGTCGGTCACGACACTCTTCGTCGCCGGCCCGCTGGCACGAGGGACTTTCGGCGAACTTATGGGCCTGCCCGAGGTCGCCCGCCATGCCCAGAACGTCGCGGCCGAAATTGCAAAGCTGGTCGAAGCGCTGCCGCCGGCCGTCAGTGCCAATGCTGCTCGCGGGCTGACATCGGCAACCTGCTGAGCAGAAATTGGTATTTCCGTCCCATGAGGGCCCCAAAAACGGAAAATCCTTCTTTGTATATATATTCTATAAACATAATAAATAATGGCGAAGACCGGCATCGGTCCGGACCGATCAACGACACGGCCTGAATGGGAGACAGTTTATGGCACACGCAGAAGCCGACCCGATCAAATTCGCCTACTGGGTGCCCAATGTTTCAGGCGGACTGGTGATTTCTAACATCGAGCAGCGCACCAATCATTCGGCCGAGTACAACCGAAAGCTGGCGCAGATCGCCGAGAAGTCCGGCTTCGACTACGCGCTCAGCCAGATCCGTTTCACCGCCGGCTACGGCGCCGACGAACAGCATGAATCAGTGGCCTTCAGCCATGATCTGCTGGCGGCGACCACCACGCTCAAGGTCATCGCAGCGATCCTGCCCGGACCGTGGAACCCGGCGCTGGCGGCCAAGCAGATCGCCACCATCAGCTATTTGACCAACGGCCGCGTGGCGATCAACCTCGTCTCCGGGTGGTTCCGCGGCGAGTTCCACGCCATCGGCGAGCACTGGCTAGACCATGACGAGCGCTATCGCCGCTCGGAGGAATTCATCCGTGCGCTGCGCGGAATATGGACCGAAGACAGCTTCACCTTCCGTGGCGATTTCTACCGTTTCAACGAATATTCGCTGAAGCCGAAGCCCCCGCATCCGCTGCCCGAAATCTTCCAGGGCGGCTCGTCGCGCGCCGCGCGCGACATGGCCTCGCGCGTCTCGGACTGGTACTTCACCAACGGCAACACGCCGGCCGAGATCGCCAAACAGGTCGACGATATCCAGTCCAAGGCGAACGCCAACAACCATTCCGTTAAGGTCGGCGTCAATGCCTTCGCCGTCGTCCGCGAGACCGAGGATGAGGCCAGGGCGGTGCTCGCCGAGATCATCGCCAAGGCCAATCCCGAGGCGGTCAACGCCTTTGGCCATGAGGTCAAGAATGCCGGCAAGGCTTCGCCGGAGGGCGAGGGCAATTGGGCGAAATCCTCCTTCGACGATTTGGTCCAGTACAATGACGGCTTCCGTTCGAACCTGATCGGCACGCCGAGGCAAGTCGCCGAGCGCATCGTCGACCTGAAGCGCGCCGGTGCCGATCTCATCCTGCTCGGCTTCCTGCACTTCCAGGAAGAGGTCGAGTATTTCGGCAAGCATGTCATCCCGCTCGTTCGCGAGCTGGAAAATGCCGAGGCGGCAGCGTCGCTGGCGGCAGAGTAGCCCCCACAGCCTGGCCGGACTGGTTCCAGCCAGCAAACGAATGAAGGGTTGCCCGGCAGGCTCGATCCGTCGAGCGGCCACGGGGATTTGCGCGCCTGCTGAAGACATCGAGGACTGTTGGAATGCCTCTGCCCAGTTATGCCTTAGGAGTGATGGAGGCTTCCGCCTATGCACCGGAAGTCTTTGCGCGCGGCCTACCCTCAAGCTCGTGGCAGCAGCCGTCCGAAGACAGCGCCGAGCCGACGGGAACCGTTGCCGGCGTAGCCTCGCCGCTGCTCTCACTGCAGGGCATCGGCCTGTCGTTTGGCGGCGTCGTGGCATTGGCCGATATCGACCTGTCGGTCCGCCCCGGCGAAATCCGCGCCATCATCGGGCCGAACGGCGCCGGCAAGAGCTCGCTGATCAACGTCATCAGCGGTGTCTACCGGCCGGATCGCGGCCATGTTCAGCTCGACGGCATCTTCTATGCTCAGGTCCCGACGCAGCGGCTGGCGCATCTGGGCGTCGCCAGGACTTTCCAGAACCTTGCGCTGTTCAAGGGTCTCAGCGTCCTCGACAATGTCGCTTCAGGCCTCGCTTACAAGGTCCGCTCCAACTTTGCCGGCCAGGTGCTGGGCATCGGCCGCTCGCGTGCCGAGCAGCGCCACTCGCTCAGCCGCGCCGAACAGATCCTCGAATTCCTCGATCTTACCGCTATTCGTGATCGCCTTGCCGGTACACTGCCTTACGGGCTGCAGAAACGGGTCGAACTCGCCCGCGCTCTGGTCGCCGCGCCGCGCCTGCTTTTGCTCGACGAGCCGATGGCCGGCATGACAGCAAGCGAAAAGAGCGAGATGGCGGCCTTCGTCCGCGCCGCGCGCGACCGCTTCGCCACCACCGTGGTGCTGATCGAGCATGATGTCGGCGTCGTCATGGGACTGTCCGACCGCATCGCCGTTCTCGACTACGGCCGTAAGATCGCCGACGCCACACCCGAGGAAGTCAGAAACGACCAGCGCGTCATCGATGCCTATCTCGGCGTCGCCTCGGACAATGAGGACGGGGCGGGCATATGATCGCCGATTTCGACTACCAGTTCTTCATCGAAGTGCTCGTCGGCGGCCTGCTTTCCGGCGTCATGTATTCGCTGGTCGCGATCGGCTTCGTGCTGATCTACAAGACCTCGGGCGTGCTCAATTTCGCGCAAGGCGCGATGCTCTTGTTCGCCGCACTCACCTTCGTCAGCCTTGTCGAGCGTGGGGTTCCGTTCGCGCTGGCGCTGGTGATCACCTTCGCCATCATGGTGGCCATCGGCATCGCCATCGAGCGCACGGTGCTGCGGCCGTTGACCAACAAGCCGCCGATCACCCTGTTCATGGCGACGCTCGGCCTGTCCTACATCATCGAGGGCGCCGCCCAGCTGATCTGGGGCACGCAGGTCCACGGCCTCGATCTCGGCATCGAGGACGTGCCGCTGGAAATCGGCGGCGTGCTGATCAGCCAGTTCGACATCTTCGCCGCCGTGGTCGCCGCCGGCATGGTTGTCCTGCTGTCGCTGTTCTTCCGCTACACCCGCATCGGCCTCTCCTTCCGCGCTGTCGCCGACGACCAGTTCGCCGCACTCGCGGTCGGCCTCAGGCTGCCCTTGATCTGGGCGACAGTCTGGGCCGCCGCCGGGCTTGTCGCGCTGGTGGCGGGACTGCTCTGGGGGGCACGCCTCGGCGTGCAGTTCTCGCTGTCGCTGGTGGTGCTCAAGGCACTGCCGGTGCTGGTGCTCGGCGGCTTCGATTCCATCCTCGGCGCCATCGTCGGCGGCCTCTTGATCGGCGCCAGCGAGAAGCTCGCCGAGGTCTATATCGGCGACTATTTCGGCGGCGGCATCGAGAGCTGGTTTGCCTATGTCGTCGCGCTCGTATTCCTGCTGATCCGCCCTTCCGGCCTGTTCGGCCAGAAGCTCGTCGAGAGGATCTGAACGATGACCGCGATATCAAGCGATTTCTCGTCGGCGCCGGTGCTGCCGAAATGGGTCGCGCCCGTGCTGTTGCTCGCCTTCGCCTATGGCGTCGTGCCGCTGGTCGGCTCGAGCTATCTGTTCGAGGCCATCCTGCTGCCGTTCCTGGCGCTCAGCCTCGCCGGCGTAGGCTTGAACATCCTCACCGGCTATGCGGGCCAGGTTTCCCTTGGGAGTGCTGCTTTCATGGCGGCCGGCGCCTTTGCCGCCTACAATCTCAACCTGCGCGTCGAAGGCCTGCCTTTGATCGGCAGCATCTTCCTGTCCGGCATCGTCGCGGCCGCGATCGGCATCGTCTTTGGTCTGCCGAGCTTGCGGCTAAAGGGTTTCTATCTCGCGGTTTCGACCCTTGCCGCGCAGTTCTTCGTGCAGTGGGCACTGACCAAGTTCAGCTGGTTCTCCAACAATTCGGCATCTGGCGTCATTGATGCGCCCAGGCTGTCGATTTCAGGCTTTGCGCTCGACGGCGCCGTCGGCCGCTATTTCTTCGCGCTGACCATTGTCGCCATCCTTACCTTCCTTGCCTATCGGCTGGTCTCATCGCAGACCGGGCGCAATTTCATCGCCATCCGCGACAATGAAACAGCCGCCCGCATCATCGGCATCCCGGTCCTGAAGACCAAGTTGTTGGCGTTCGCCATCTCGTCCTTCATCATCGGCG
Source organism: Mesorhizobium sp. M0276 (assembly GCF_040321755.1). Taxonomy (NCBI): domain Bacteria; kingdom Pseudomonadati; phylum Pseudomonadota; class Alphaproteobacteria; order Hyphomicrobiales; family Phyllobacteriaceae; genus Mesorhizobium; species Mesorhizobium sp. M0276. The sequence goes on from NZ_JAMYSC010000007.1 coordinate 126,935, forward strand.
TCGCCGGCGTTATCTGGGCCTTTGCGTATCTGCGGACCGTCGAGCCGGACGGCTTCGATCTCGACCGCTCGTTCCAGATCCTGTTCATCATCATCATCGGCGGCCTTGCTTCGATCCGTGGCGCCTTCTTCGGCGCCGCCCTCATCGTCGTCTTTCCACTCGCTCTGTCTCGCCTCGGCGGCTTCCTGCTCGGCGATCTCTTCGATTCGGGCGTGCTCGACATGAGCCAGCGCATCGTGCTGGGCGCGCTCATCATCCTGTTTCTGATCCTCGAACCCGACGGGCTGGTGGCCCTTTGGGACAGGCTCCGAAGACGGCTCCTGTTCGCCTGGCAAACGACCTGAGCCCGTGCATTTGAAAATAGATCACATCCGAAAATGAACCAGGGGCCGAACCTCGGCCTATACCGGGAGTACCTCGACCATGAATTTCCTCAGCGCAATCAAGGCGGCGGCGCTGTCCGCGGCGATGATCGTGTCGGTGGCCTTGCCAGCCGCGCACGCCGACGAGCAATATTTCCCGCTGCAAAGCTATCGCGTCGGGCCTTATGCGGCGGGCGGTACCGGCTTCTTCGGCGGCTTCATCGACTATCTCAATCTCATCAACATCCGCGACGGCGGCGTCAACGGCGTCAAGCTGACCTGGGACGAATGCGAGACCCAGTATGAGGTCGAGCGCGGAGTCGAATGCTACGAGCGGCAGAAGAGCCATGCTGGTGCCGCCGCGTGGAATCCGCTTTCGGTCGGCATCGCCTACGCCATGATCGACCGCATCACCGGCGACAAGGTGCCGCTGATCACCGTCAACCATGGCCGCACCGACTCCACCGACGGGCGTGTCTTCCCCTATGTATTCCCGCTGCTGCTCAATCCTTACAGCGAAACATCCGGCATCGTGAACTACATCGCCTCCAAGGAAGGTGGCATCGACAAGCTGAAGGGCAAGAAGATCGTCGTGCTCTATCACGGCTCGCCCTACGGCAAGGAAACCATCCCGATCTATGAATTGCTGGCGCAGAAATACGGCTTCACCGTTCAGCAGATCGAGGTGCCGCATCCCGGCAACGAGCAGCAGTCACAGTGGCTGACCATCCGCCGCGCCAAGCCGGACTTCGTCGTCCTGCGCGGCTGGGGCGTGATGAACCCGGTGGCGCTGAAGACGGCGGTCAAGGTCGGCTATCCCGTCGACCATATCGTCGGCAATGTGTGGTCGAATTCGGAAGAGGACGTGATCCCGGCAGGGGACGCCGCCAAGGGCTACACCGCTATCACCACCCAGGCTTCCGGCAACTCCTATCCGGTGGTGCAGGAGATCGTGAAGACGGTCTACGGCGCCGGCAAGGGTAATCTGGAAGACAAGTCGCGCATCGGCTCGGTCTACCACAACCTCGGCATCGTCAACGGTATCCTCAATGTCGAGGCGATCCGCGTCGCGCAGGAGAAGTTCGGCCATCGCACACTGACCGGCGACGAGGTCCGCTGGGGTTTCGAGCACCTCAAGCTCGATCCGGCCAAGGTCGAGGCGCTCGGCGCCAAGGATTTGTTCCACTCGATCAACGTCAGCTGGGACAATCATGAAGGCGAAGGCTACGTGACCTTCCAGCAGTGGGACGGCAAGAAGTGGAACGTCGTCTCCGACTGGATCGCGCCGGACTGGGCGCTGCTGCGGCCGATCATCGAGAAGTCTGCCGAGGCCTATGCCGCCGAGAAGGGCATCAAGCTGCGTACCGCCGATGATGCCGACGCGGTGACCACCAACTGATCAGCCAAGGCCGGGCGCTGCGAACGACTTTCCACACGCAGCCCCCGGCCTATTTCGGTTCATCGAACCACGGGAATAAGAGCCCATGCCGGACAATGACGTCATTCTTGCCGTGGACGCGGTCCATGCCACCTACAATCACGCCATCACGGCGCTGCACGGCGTCAGCTTCGAGTTGCGGCGCGGTCAGATCCTGGCATTGCTTGGCGCCAATGGCGCAGGCAAGACCACGACATTGAAGGCTGTTTCCAACCTTTTGCCTGCCGAGCGCGGCCAGGTCAATGCCGGCACCATCCGCTATGAAGGCAGCGATGTCTCGCGCCGCAAGCCGGGCGATCTTGTGCGTGGCGGCCTGGTCCAGGTGCTGGAGGGTCGCCACTGCTTCAAGAGCCTCACCGTCGAGGAAAATCTGGTTGCAGGCGGCATCGGCCGCAGCGGCCGCCGCGCCGAGATCAATCAAGACCTCGAGCGGATCTACGACTATTTCCCGAGGCTTCGGGAAAAGCGCCGGACATTGTCCGGCCTGACGTCCGGCGGCGAGCAGCAGATGACCGCCATTGGTCGGGCGTTGATGTCGAGGCCCCGTTTGCTCGTTCTCGACGAACCGTCGATGGGGCTCGCCCCGCTCATCGTCCAGGACATCTTCCAGAGCTTAAGAAGACTCAATCGCGAGACCGGCCTGTCGATCCTGGTCGCCGAGCAGAACTCGGCGGTCGCGCTCAGATATGCCGACCATGCCACCGTCCTCGAAAACGGTGTCTCCGTTCTCTCTGGCACGGCTGCCGATCTTCGCCAGCGCGAGGACGTCCGGTCCTTCTATCTCGGTCAATCGACCCCCGGGCAACAGGCATCGCCTGCCGCCAAGCCAGCCCATCTCCACGCCGTTGCCTGAACCGAATCTCAAGGAGCAGTGAAATGACCGTTTCGACCGTCAAGACCGACCACGCTTCCGCCGCCGTGCCGCCAGTCGCGCGGCCAACTGCGCCGGCGCACATCATCAAGGATGACGCCGAAGCGATTGCGATTGCTCACGCGCTCGCGGCCGAATTCGTCAAGGATTCCTCCAGGCGTGATCGCGAGCGGATCTGGCCGGTTGCCGAACTCGATGCGTTTTCGCAAAGCGGCCTGTGGTCGATCAATGTGCCCAAGGCATTCGGTGGGCCGGAGGTATCCTATGCGACGCTGGCGAAGGTGATCGAGATCATCTCGGCGGCGGACTCCTCGATCGGCCAGGTGGCGCAGAACCATCTCGGCGTCGTCGCCGCCATCCGCACGGTGTCCGACGCGGATCAGCAGAAGCTGCTGTTCGCCGAAGCGCTGAAGGGCACCCGGTTCGGCAACGCCTTTTCCGAGTTCGGCTCCAAGCGCGCCGCCGATTTCGAGACCCGCTTCACCGATGCCGGCGATCATGTGGTCGTCAACGGCCGGAAATTCTATTCGTCCGGTGCGCTGCTCGCCCATCTGGTGCCGATCGTGGCACTCGATGACGAGGGCCGCGCCTGGTACGCGATCGCCGACCGTGGCGCGCCCGGCCTGACGGTCATCGACGACTGGTCGAGTTTTGGGCAGCGCACGACGCTGTCCGGAACCGTCATCATCGACAACGTCAAGGTGCCGAAGACGCATCTGGTGCCCGGCTACAAGGGCTACGACAGACCGACCGCAGACGGCGCCATCTTCCAGATCATCCAGGTGGCGGTCGACACCGGCATCGCCCAGGCCGCGATCGATGAGACGGTCAATTTCGTCAGGACCAAAAGCCGCGCCTGGATCGACAGCGGCGTCGACAATGCCTGGGACGATCCCTACACCATCCAGGCCGTCGGCGACCTGACGCTGCGCCTTCACGCGGCGCAGGCGCTGCTGGAAAAGGCTGGCCACGCGATCGACCGGGCGGTGATCGAACCGACCGCCGAGTCGGTGGCGCACGCCCAGATCGTGACTGCTGAAGCCAAGATACTGTCGACCGAAATCGCCATCGCTGCGACCAACAAGCTGTTCGAGCTGGCGGGAACCCGCTCGACCCTTGCTGAACACAATCTCGACCGGCATTGGCGCAACGCGCGCACGCACACGCTGCACGATCCGGTGCGCTGGAAGTACTCGATCCTCGGCAAATATTTCCTCAACGGCGAAAACCCGCCGTTGCACGCCTGGAGCTGATTTCCATCGGCGGGCAGGCAGCTCGCCACGTCGACCTTCGACCATCATTCGCAAGAGGCCCCACTGCCATGTCAAATCCAACAGTCGTCGGTTTTTCCGGCAACATCACCCGGCCGTCAAAGACACGTGCCTTCGTCGATTTGGTCACCAGGGACATCGCCGCCAGCCACGGCCTGTCCGCGAGCACCTACGATATCGAGGATCTCGGTCCGTCGCTGGGACCCGCGAAATGGGCCCGCGATCTCGATGGGCAGGCGCGCGCGATACTGGAACAAATCCTCGCAGCCGACGTCCTCGTCGTCGGGTCGCCGACCTACAAGGGCAGCTATACCGGCCTGTTCAAGCATTTCTTCGACCTGATCGATCCGGCAGCGCTGCGGGGCAAGCCCATCGTATTGACGGCGACCGGCGGTGGCGAGCGCCATGCCCTGATCGTCGAACACCAGCTGCGGCCGCTGTTCGGCTTCTTCGAGGCCTTTGCCCTGCCTACCGCCGTCTATGCCACCGACAAGGATTTCACCGACGGTGTGCTGCACTCAGAGGCCATCCTGAAGCGTGCGGCGCAGGCGGTCGACGAGGTCGGCTTCGTGCTGGCCAACCGCTCGGCCGGCAGGATCGCCGCCGAATAGTCTGGAGCCACCAGATTTCGCCACGATCAAAATAAGCGAGGACAGCGCCCTCGCTTACGCGCAGTTTACGACCGCACGCTACATCCTGTTCCTGTCTGATTCGTCTGGGATAGGAACATCATGAGCAAAGCGCTTACATCCTTCGCACTGGTCGCCGTGCTGACCGCCTTGCTCATGGCCTTGAGCCTGGCTGTAGCCAGGCACGGCTATCCCTATGGCGCGATCGGCGTCAGGCGCCTTGACGGCATTGCCGATGCCGGCGTGTTCATCCCGATTGCCGCTGTCTATTTCTTCAGCGCAATGCTGATGATGATCCTGCCGATCAGGGCGGCTGGCGTCGTCCTGACCCATGCCGCCGACGCGGTCTTCTGGACCGTGATTACACTTTTTGCGGCCATCGTCGGCTGTCTGGCCGCCAGATGGGCCTTCGGCCAGGGCAGCGCCGTGTGGGCGCTGTTGAACTGGCGGTTCCTGTTTGCGGCGGCGATCGTCGGGTGTCACTTCATCATGAACGAGTTGCGCCGCAATGTGCTCTTGCGCAGCCTGTTTTTCGCCGTCTTTGCCGCCGCGACGTTGGCCTGCCTGTTGTGGTCGTTCACCCTCTGACCAGCCGGCTCCAGTCCTTGCGTGCAGTGGATGGCCGTTGACGTTTGCGCGAATTCATCTCCACGAAACAGCGCGACAAAATCCTCGATATCCTTGACTCTCTTCCATGTCGTGGATGGCGTTGACGCGTTCCTCGTCGGCGCCAGCCGAGCTGAGCTCGATGGGCTTTCTCGCCGCCCACGTCGCAAGCGAGGGGGATTTTTGTCGCGGCAAGTGACGCAGTGTTTGCTTTCCCGCAAGGCAATTGTCTGGCAAATACCAATTCAGACAGATGCCGCCGCGCGGCCAACCAGCAGGGAAGACAGGATATGACGCTGTTTCGACAGAACCTCATCGATGGCGAATGGGTCGGCGAAGCCGGTTCCCGTAACATCAACCCCTCGGATACCGGCGATGTCGTCGGCGATTATGCCTCGGCGGGAGTCGAGCAGGCCAAGCAGGCGATCGCTGCAGCCAAGGCGGCGTTTCCGGCATGGTCCCGTTCCGGTCCGCTGGCGCGCCACGCGGTTCTGAAAAAGGCCGCGGACGAGATCATGGCGCGCAAGGACGAGATCGGCCGCAACCTGGCGCGTGAGGAAGGCAAGACGCTGGCCGAGGGCATCGGCGAGACCATTCGCGCCGCCCAGATTTTCGATTTCTTTGCCGGCGAGACATTGCGCCTCTCAGGAGAGGTCGTGCCAAGCGTGCGGCCAGGCGTCGGCGTCGAGATCACGCGCGAGGCGGTCGGCGTGGTCGGCATCATCACGCCCTGGAATTTCCCGATCGCCATCCCGGCCTGGAAGATCGCGCCGGCGCTGTGCCACGGCAACACTGTCGTCTTCAAGCCGGCCGAGCTGGTTCCGGAGAGCGCCTGGACCATCGTCGATATCCTGCACCGCGCCGGCCTGCCGAAGGGCGTGCTCAATCTCGTCATGGGCAAAGGCTCGGTGGTCGGTCAGGCGATGCTCGACAGCCCCGATATCAACGCCATCACGTTCACCGGCTCGGTCGGCACCGGCAAGCGGGTCGCCGCGGCAAGCGTCGAGCATATGCGCAAGTTCCAGCTCGAAATGGGCGGCAAGAACCCGCTGGTCGTGCTCGACGATGCCGATCTCGCGGTCGCTGTCGATTGCGCGCTCAACGGCGCCTTCTTCTCGACGGGCCAGCGCTGCACCGCCTCGTCCAGGCTGATCGTGACGGATGCCATTCACGACCGTTTCGTCGATGCCCTCAAGGATCGCATGAGCAAGCTGGTTATCGGCGACGCGCTCGACGCGCAGACCCAGATCGGTCCGGTTGTCGACGCCACACAGTTGAAGCAGGACGAGGACTACATCGCCATCGGCGTCAGGGAGGGCGCCACGCTTGCCTTCGGCGGTGAGCGACTCGACCGCAAGACGCCGGGCTTCTACCTGCAGCCGGCCCTGCTGACGCAGGCCACCAACGCCATGCGCAGTTCGCGCGAGGAGATATTCGGACCCGTCGCCAGCGTCATCCGCGTCAAGGACTATGACGAGGCGCTTTCCGTCGCCAACGACACGCCGTTCGGGCTGACTTCGGGCATCTGCACCTCGAGCCTCAAGCATGCCACCCACTTCAAGCGAAATTCGGAGGCTGGCATGGTGATGGTCAACCTGCCGACGGCGGGCGTCGACTTCCATGTTCCCTTCGGCGGCCGCAAGGGCTCGAGCTACGGCCCGCGCGAACAAGGCCGCTACGCGGCGGAGTTCTACACCACGGTGAAAACCGCCTATACGTTCCCAGGCTGATCGGCCGTTGGCCGATCATGCCGGGCTGATCGGCCGTTGGCCGGGCTGATCGGTCGCCGGCTGATCGGGCCGCACGCACGTCAAGATTTGGGCACATCGAGATTGGAGTGGTGCGAAGCGATGACGGTGCAGAACCTGACCTGGCTCAATCCGCCGCCGCACCATTCCATCGACGGCGATGCCGTTCGTGTGCGAACCGGTAAGGAGACCGATTTCTGGCGCGAGACGTTCTACGATTTCTGGCGCGACAACGGTCACTTTCTTTACCGGCAGGTCGAGGGCGATTTCACCGCAGAGGTCACCGTCAAAGGCGACTACAAGGTGCTTTACGATCAGGCCGGACTGATGATCCGGCTGAGTGAAACGCATTGGATCAAGGCCGGCATCGAATACAGCGACGGCGTGATGTACTTTTCCGTCGTCGTCACCAACGATGCCTCCGACTGGTCGCTGGCCACAATTCCGGCCAGTCCCGACGGTGTACGGATCCGAGTGACCCGTCACGCCGAGACGATCCGCGTCCAGTACCTCAATGCTTCCGACAGCCACTGGAAGCCGGTGCGGCTTGCCTATTTTCCGATCTCGAAGACGGTCGATGTTGGCATGATGTGCTGCTCGCCGCAGCGCGAGGGTTTCGAGGTCACATTCTCCGATTTTTCCGTCGGACCACCGATTTCGCGCGAACTGCACGATTGATCGAAGAGAGCCTCGGCTCCTCACCATGGACGTGCCTGGACGCGTGCATGCGAAGCAGGTCCCGCACAGCACGATGATTGAGCAGCGGGCGCTCCGGACTTTGCGCCGGAGCACGACGTGGTCACCGCCTGGACCACGCCAGCCAGCGGCCCGCCAGATGTTTCCAGGACGAGGTGAGCTTTGTCCGCCGATAGGCGTCGCCGGCCATCTTGATGCCTTGTGCCTGCGTCGGGAAAGGGTGGATGACGTCGGCCAGCGCGTGCAATCCCATGCCCGACTTGATCGCCAGCGACACCGCATTGATCATCTCGCCCGCATGACTGGCGACGATCGTGGCACCCAGGATGCGGTCGGACCCCTCCCTGACGTGGATTTTGGCGAAACCCTCCTCCTCGCCGTCCATGACTGCGCGGGCGACGTCGTGCATCAGCACCGTATAGGTCTTGACCGGGATGCCGTTCTGGCGCGCCTCCGTTGGATAGAGGCCGACATGGGCGATCTCCGGATCGGTGTAGGTGCACCACGGAATAACCAGTTCGCTTAGTTTCCTGCGTCCGAGAAACAGGGCATTGCCCACAACAATCCGCGCCGTCGCCTCGGCTGTATGGGTGAATTTGTATGCGAGGCAGACGTCGCCCGCCGCATAGATGCGCGGATTGGAGGTTCTCAGATAATCGTCCACTTTGATGCCGGTGGCGTCGTACGCCACCCCGGCGTTCTCCAGGTCGAGCCCGTCGACATTGGGCGAACGGCCGATGCCGGTGATGATCTCGTCGACGGAAACCGTCATCGTGTCGCCGTCGCACACAAGGTCGGCGAGCTTCTTGCCGCCTTCTGAACGCACCGCCACCGCCTCGGTATTCAGGCGAACCTCGACCCCTTCGCGCGCCAGCGCGTCCGAAAGGATCTGGGCGGCGTCGCGTTCCTCGCCAGGCAGAAACATCGGCTCCCGCTGCACCAGGATGACGCTAGCGCCGAGCAGGCAGAAGGCCTGCGCCGCCTCGCACCCGAGCGGTCCGCCGCCGATGACCAGAAGCCGTTTCGGGCACTCTGTGAGATCGAACATCGTTTCGTTGCTGAGATAGCCGGCCTCGGTGAGGCCCGGAATCGTCGGCAGGGCCGGACGCGCGCCCGTCGCAACCAGCGCCTTCTTGAAACGCAGAGTCTTCCCGGCAACCGTGACCTCGTCCGGCCCGGAAAAACGTGCTTCGCCGAAGTAGAGGTCGATGCCTGCGGAAACCACGCTCGCAGCCGAATCGGCGCGGCTGATCCGCTGCCGGATCTGCCGCATCCTCGTCATTGCCCGCTGAAAGTCGATGCGAAGACGGTCCGGCGTGTCGCCGCCAAGATTTTCGGCATCGCGCATATCGGCATAGAGCCTGGCCGTGCGGATGATCGCTTTCGACGGGATGCAGCCGACATTGATGCAGGTGCCCCCGATCAGCCCGCGCTCGATCAGCGCGACTTTCGCACCGAGGTTTGCCGCCTCGCTGGCAGCCGTCAAGCCGGCCGGCCCGGCGCCGACGACGAGGAGATTGTATGGGCCATTGGGCTCAGGGTTCTTCCACAGCGGTGGATGGGCACCCCTGATCAGCTCGATGTCATTGCGATCGACAGGGAAGACGGTGGCCATGGTCCGGTCACGCGACATCGCCACCACCTGACGCCGGGCTTGCCGGCTGAGACAGCCAACCGCCGCTGAATCCGGCTCTGCCCAGGCCGCGGCGGATGTGCGGGTTGGACCGCATCAGTTCCCAGATCAGGCGCGACCGATGGTTCTCGATCATCATCACCACGATGCCCTGATCCAACCCGAAATGGCCTTCCGACACCCAGCCGTTGCGGCCGAATTTTCGCCGGTTGGCCAATGTCGGATTGAAGCCGCTCGGCAGCCGGAAATTGTCGATCACCTCGGGGTAGCGGTCCCTGAGATGGCGCAAGGCCGCCAGGCAGATATCCGGCGCGAAGGGCAGCGACGCCAGACAGGACCATGGGGCGATCGTTCCATCGTCCGGCCCGAAAGGCGCGCCGCGCGCGGCATAGCCGGAAAACCGGCGACGCTGTCGCTGTACGCTGGCACGAAAGCTGCCAGGTCCGTCGCCCGCCGAAAGTCCCCACAGGTTCGCGTCGTAGCCGCCGTAGCCGTAAGGGTTGTGGCGCGCATAGTCGCGGTGCAGGTACGTCGAACGGCGGCTGTTTTCGAAATAGTCCGAGTTCTTCTCACGCATGAAAGCGTCGCGGATGCCGGCGAAGTCGATCCAGGCATGCGAGAACTGGTGCATGAACAGGGGACCGCCATAGAGCACGTCGTAGCCGTAGATGTTTTCCCACTGATAGGTCGCCGTCCAACCCTCGTAGCTGTCGTCCGAGGTCGGGTTGTCGGGCGAGGCCATCGACAGCACGTAGAGGATCGTCGCTTCGTTGTAGCCTTCCCAGCCATAGTGGAGAAAGCCGCTCTTCGGCTTCCAGCCCTGCCGGAGCGTCGGGCTCGAGCCTTGCGCCCACCGCCAGTCGACGCGCCGGTAGAGCGCCTCGGCCAGTTGGCGGATTTGGGCTTCGTCGCCGTCGTCGTCGGAGAAATAGGCGCCTGCCACGAGCATGCCTGATATCAGCAATGCCGTATCCACCATCGACAGTTCGCAGCGCCCGACGCGCAGGCCGGTTCGCATGTCGAGGAAATGGTAGTAAAAACCTTTATGGCCGGTGACCTCGTCGCCATTGCCTTGCCGGCTCGTCGAGAAGAAGCGCAACGCCGCAAGCGTCAGCTTCACGGCCACATCGCGCGCCATCCAGCCGCGCTCGACGCCGATCGGGTAGCAGGACAGCGCGAAACCGACGACAGCGATGCTGGCCGGCGAATTCGGCCGCGACGTATCGGCGACCAGGCCGTTTTCCTGGTTCACGTTCTCGATGAAATAATCGAAGGCGGCGCGCTGATAGCGCTCCAGAAGCTCGTCGTCGGACAGCACGGCAGGTTCGACCTTAAGCAAAAGAAGCAACCTCCCGCCCGATTGCTGTCAATTGCCAAGCGGTGGCATAGCACCGGCAGGTCATTGCCGAACTGTCACGCCGTGTCATGGCTTTCCCCGCATAGCTTTGTGCGTCTCCGTCGATTCGAAGTCTGGGATTATACGCCGCTACGCACCCGTTCGTTGCACCGTCACGCGGAATTGTGATGCGTCCTGCTTAGTAGGTGGCGCGGCCGCTGGAAAAGTCGAACATGGCGGCCGTCGTGAACGAGCACTCCTCCGAGGCGATCCGCAGAGGTTAGCGGCACTCGTCGATCTCGCCAACGCGGGCCATCTGTATCTTTGGCAGTATGAAGTCGATGTGCTGCCGGGCGCCTCTCCGCAAATGCCTCGCTGTAAGACAAGGTGACCGGATTTGCCATTGAGCGCTGGGCGCGATAGATTATATTGCGCTGCACAATGGAGACGCCGTTTATTGCACGCCCATGTTTGCGAAAATTCCGGCCGGCTCATGGCTTGCCGGCCGTGGGTCGTGCCGGCGGGACTCTGAGATGAAGATTCCAAAGTCGTTGCTGATCGATCCCGAGAAAAACTCGGTCTATGGCGCCTTTGCTGTGGCCGTGTCGATCTGGGCGTTTTCCTACTCCGTCATTTTCGGCCAGGTGCTGATTCTCGCCTATTATGCGGTCTGGCTTCCGCTCATCCTGGTCGATTACCGGCGGTTTATGCGCCAACTGTCCAGCGCCTGGCTGCCGTTGCTGTTTGCGGCCTATGTCTGCTCCTCCGTCTTCTGGTCGCAGGCGCCCGGCGTCACGGCGAGAACGGCCGTCCAGTATTTTTCCCATATAGCCTGCGCCTATGTCGCTGCGCGCACCGTCAGCGTGCGCACGCTGACCATAGGTGCTCTGGTCGGGATATTCGTCGTCCTCATCTATTCGCTGAAGGTCGCGAACTATTCCGAAGACGTTCTGGATGGCACCGTCAACTTTGTCGGCGCCTTCGCTTCCAAGAACCAGATAGGCTTTGTCGGTTCGCTCGGCATCTATTTCTGCGCCGTCTTCCTCGCCTTTTACAGGCGCGGCCGGCTGAGCCTCATCCTGACGGCGCCCGTCGTGCTGCTGTCGGCCTATGTGCTCATCGTCTCGCATTCCGCCACCTCGATGGCCTCGATCCCGGCGGTTCTGGCGCTGGTAGCGCTTCTTGCGATGAGCAAACTTTTGTCACGGCGCTATCGCCGCGTGATCTTCCTGATCGGCGCCGGGCTGCTGGTCGTGGTTGCGTTTGTCGCCTTGAATCTCGGGCTGATGGACTTCGTCCTCGGCCTCTTCGGCAAGGATTCAACGTTGACCGGGCGGACCTATCTGTGGGAACAGGGCTGGAATACCGTGCAGAAATCGCCAATTCTCGGTGTTGGTTATGCCGCCTATTGGGTGCAGGGTTTCGCCGAAGCCGAGCGGCTGTGGAACGAATTCTACATCACCACACGCACCGGGTTCCACTTCCACAACACCTATATCGAAGCCCTCGTCGAACTTGGCTTCGTCGGGGCGACGCTGGTATCGCTGATCATGCTGCGCACGCTCTACGGCCACGTCGCCGCTGTGATCTTCAGGACATGGCAGGCGGATTCGGTGATCCTCGCCGGCGTGATGGTGCTGCTGCTGATCCGCTCCTTCGTCGAGGTCGAGATACTCAATCCCTACATCATGGGCTCTTTCCTGATGTATTTCAGCTTCTTCAAGCTGGCGCGAGTGCCCGTTACCCGCACGCGACGGGCGCAGGCCCTGCAGCAGCAGGCAGAGGCCAGGGGAGAGGCCGATTGGCCCCGGCATGCCGGCCGTCCGGCGGCCGCCGATCCGTCATGACCCACCGGCTCGCAGGTTGAAGCAGGCGCTCGTAAAATCGGCAGTGCCGTCCAGGTCATGCGCATTGCCACGGCTCGGCCAACATCAAGCCGCCCAACGCTGATTTCAAATTTTCAGAATTGAGACACGTCCCAACCCATTGAAATGGGTCGAAACACTGGATGGTATGCGGTGCCGGCGCGTCTATTGGCTGGCCAGCGGCGCCAGCTTGACCTTGATCACATCGCCAGGCAGCACCGGCGTATCTTCCTTCGCGGCAATTTCGCTGGTCTTGCCGTCGACGATTCTCACCAGTGTGTAGAGCAGGGTAGGCTCTTCGTTGGTAGCACTGGCGGCCGCCGTCGTGGCAGGATCGGTTGCCTGGGCGATCAGGCCTTTCTGCATATTCGCCTTCAGCGCCGCCTCGTTCAGCTCGGCTTCGGTCTGCTGCCGGTCGGTGGCGAGCCTTGAACTCAAGGTATTCTGGGCATCGATGGCATCCTGCGTAGCCTTGCTGATCGCCTGTTTGGCGGTGAGGATGGCCGTTTCGTAGTCCAGGATCTTGCCCTGCAGATCGGCAACGTTTTGGCGCGAATCCAGCAGTCGGGCGTTGGCGATCAGGCCTTTCTGCGCCAGCGGGCCGATGCTGGTGAGTTGCTGCTGCGCCAGATCGACCTGCTGCTGCTGGTTGACGATCTTCTTCTGCAGGGATTCGATCTCGGACTGTAGAACCCTCTTCAGCTCGTCGAGCGCCTCGAGTTTCAGCTTTAGCGCTTTTTGGTCGGCCGTCAGGATCGTCATCTCGTCGGCGACGATGGCTGGCAGTCTCGGATCGCCCTCGACCTCCTTCGGTACGTCGAAACTTGTCTTGCCGGTCATGTCCGCGTCGATGCGGGCGCGCTTGACGATTAGCCGAATGCGCAAGTCGTCAGAGATATCGAAGTTACCCTTGGCTGTGACCAGATCCTTGCCTAGCTGAGGACCATAGTCGGGGTTTCGCCTGATGCCACCGGCGACGCTGATCGCCTGCAACACTGTCAGGTCGGGCACATAAGGAAATTTGCCGGGGTTCTGTACTTCGCCCGAAATGTAGAATGGCCGGAACTGCGCCATTTCGACCGAGGCTTCCGGCCTATCCGACAGAGCGAGCTTGCGTTGCAGCGCCTCACCGATCGTCGTTGCGATTTCGGACGTGGTCTTGCCTGCTGCCGGCACTTCGCCGACGAACGGCACCGACAGCGTGCCCGATGGACCGACCGTGTACTCGCCATTCACCGCCGACCAGTCACGAAACGTGCCTTCCACGGTCTGCCATTCGGCAACTCGAATGGTGAGTTTGTCCTGCGAGCCGAGGCGGTAGTCGCCTGCGACGGCGATGTGGGGGACGACGAGCGACATGGCGAGGCATGTGGCCAGCAAACGCGCCCGCCGCAGGCGGCCGGAAACCGGGCTGCTGCGAAGGGCTTCGAACATATCTTTTTTCAACTGAACATTCCGATCCGCTTTAGCCCCATCGCCCGATGAGCTTGCGTCGAATGGCCGGCGCCAATATCTGGCGTTGGCCACCGGCCGGTCAGTAAGAGCCGCGCGACATCCAGACGGCCGGGACGGTCTTGATGATGATGCGAACGTCCTCGAACAGCGACCAGTTCTCGACATAGTGGCGGTCGAAGGCGACGCGGCTGTCATAGGACACATCGTTGCGCCCGCTGACCTGCCACAGGCCGGTCAGGCCCGGGCGAGATTTCAGGTAGTAGACCGCTGACGTGCCATAGATTTCCAGCTCGTCGCGCACGACCGGACGAGGGCCGACTAGGCTCATGTCGCCCTGCAGGATGTTGATGATCTGCGGCAGTTCATCCAGGCTGAGTTTCCTCAGTACGGCTCCGACACGGGTGACGCGCGGGTCGTTCTTCAGCTTGCGGGTCGCGATCCACTCGGCGTTGGCGTCCGGGTTGGTGGCGAGATAGGCCGCCAGCACCTTGTCGCCGTCCGGAACCATGGTGCGGAACTTCAGGCACGAAAAAATCCGCCCGCCACGCCCGATTCGCCTGTGGCCGTAGAAGATCGAGCCGCCGTCGGAAAACTTGACGAGCAGCGCTATCATGACGAACAGTGGGCTGAGAGCGATCAAGCCAATCAGTGAACCGGTAATGTCGAAACTGCGTTTGAGCAGGCCGCCGATCGGCGGCGGAAAATCGATGTCAGCCTGCGAAAAGCCCGCTGTGGCCGACTTGGCAACATCCCTCATGCCATAAACTCCATGCGTTGAACGAATGGTTCGCGGCAAGATACCAAAAAAATGTTGCAGCGCAACACACAATTTCCAACCGCATTGAAATAGTCGCGTCATGAATTGACCAAATAATAAGCTAGTCATGCACAAATTTCGGCGTACTTAGCACATTTGTGACAAGAAATGGGCATAGTCGGAAAAATACCGACATTTGTAGGGCGGTTTTTAGGCAAGCCTACCTGCCGACCAAGGTGCGGCGCATGTTAGTGCTTTAGCGCTAGGCGGTGCTTGGACAAAACCATCTAAAATACTACTCAATATTGGCTATTCTACTGAAAAATGCTGATGGCGGGAGATCGGCTTGAATCTCGTTGCGTGCGTTGCAGCATGGCGGAGTCGATCGCAAAAGCCCGATGAAAAATATCCGGAGTTGCCCTTGCCGCCTACTGCTCGTCTTAATAGAATTGCAAATTATATCTGTCACAGTGGCGACAGGTAGAAAAGGCCGGAAGCAACCGGCCGAGAGTGGGCGACCTTAACAAGCCCACATGACAAGGGACGGCGCTCGGGTGGGGCAAAACGTTATATGTACCCGAGCCGGTTTATGGGCTGTTGGGTATGGCACTTCCAAAATTCATCCTCGGGATGATTTTCGCTCTGGCTATCGTGGTCGGCTGGTCCTGGCTGGGCGGCGCATCGATAGGCACAATACTGGTGCGCGTCATAATCTGCGCGGTTGTCATCCAGGCGGGTTACTTCGTGCTCGTCTATGCCATGATCGCCAGGAGCCCGCCGACGCCGGCCGACATGGCTCGTGACGCTGAGCGAAAACTGAGTGCGCCCGAAGTTGCCGAAGGCGAGAAGCTGAGCGCAAGGCGCGGCCTGCACTAGTCGCGGCTTATCAGCCTTACGCCACGTTGGCGGGTTCGCTCTCCGGCTGTTCCCCCCGACGGCATCCTCGACGACCGGCTGCCGGTTTTTCTTCAGCCGCTGATATTGGCTTCGGCGATACGGCCGCATGGTAGCCTTTTATGGGTCAAGGCTGTTTATCATGTGTCGATCAATTGCAGGTTTGTCGGCGTCACCCCATGTGAGCCACGCCCAAACCCCGAGATCTTTTGAGCCGATTCCTTGTGCGTAGGGCAGGCGATCTCGGTAACGCTCTGGCTGCAGAATTCCGCACTGCAAAAGGAAGGGCTTTACGGCATCGAGGTTTTTGGTGATGCTTGCTTCGCAACTGCAGCATACGCGTCGCGCAACCGCTTTCTTTGGGAGACTGTGCGCCAAAGTGGCCTTGCCGGATGGTTCATACGAAGGATTGCGCGCCGCCGACTGTGACGACGAGGTGGCCTGTGTGCAGGCCTGCTTTCGCCGGGCCGGACGCCGACTCCGGCGACGTGCCTACGCCTTGGTCCGCTTCCTCGGCGAACAGCATATGACTCGCGGCGACGGCAAGTACGGGGCGAGGGCAAAGCGATATCACCTGTACGAGAGGCAAATCCATGTCGATGACGAAATCCGAGGTCTGCGTGATCATCGCGGCAAGAAACGCGGCAGCGACGATCGCTGTCGCTATCGCGTCCGCGTTGCGTGAGGCGGAAGTGGCGGAGGTCGTCGTCGTCGATGACGCATCCACCGACGACACCGCTGATGTCGCGCGATCCGCAGACGATGGTAGCGGGCGGCTCAAGGTGATGCGCCTCGATATCAATCGCGGCCCCTCCTTTGCCCGCAACGCAGCCATCGCCGGCTCGAAATCGCCGTTCATCAGCATTCTCGATGCCGACGATTTTTTCCTTGAAGGCCGATTTCGCAACCTGTTCGCCGGCGCCGATTGGGATTTCGCGGCAGACAACATCATGCTGATCAGGGATGACGCGACAGGCGATGCGACGAAAATCGTCGCGCCGCAGTTTGCCGCCGATCCGGAATTCCTCGATTTCGAGCGCTTCGTCGAAGGCAACATCTCCAGACGCCGCGTGCAAAGGGGTGAACTGGGCTTTTTGAAGCCGGTGATCAGCCGCGCCTTCCTCGACCGCCATGGCTTGCGCTACGACGAGGGCCTGCGGCTGGGCGAGGACTATGAACTCTACGCCCGCGCGGTCGCCCGTGGGGCGCGGTTCAAGGTCATTCGCTCCTGCGGCTACGGCGCCATCGTCCGCGCCGATTCGCTGAGCGGCCGCCACAAGACGCAGGATCTGAAGCGTCTGGCCGATGCGGACCTGGCGCTGCTGGCGATCGACACCCTGCCGGAAGGCTCGAAAGCGGTGCTGCGGCGGCATGAGCGGCACGTGCGCGACAAGTACCGGCTGCGCAATTTCCTCGACGTCAAGGCCGAGCGGGGGCTGGCATCGGCCGCTGCCTACGCCTTATCAAGCCAATCCAACTTCGTTCCTATCGTGCAGGGCGTCGCTTCCGACAAGCTTGAGGCGCTGTTTCGCCGTGTTGGCCTCGTGTCCAGGCAGAAGCACGTGCCGCCGCTGCGTTTTCTGATGGCCGGAACCAGCATGGGCAAGCAACGTTGACAGCGGCGCCGATCAGGCGCGATCTATTCACCGAGGGCACGTTCATCACGCAAACCATTTCGGCCGGATTTATGAGTTTACGAATTGGGTGGTTGCCTGTCGGCTCCGACGATGGCAGTCTATGGTGCGGTGCAGCAAATTGGATGACCAGCCGAACTGGCCCCCGATCGGATTGGTCTGATGTCTCCTTGATTGGAGCAGGACAATGCGACACGAGTTTTCTGAGCCCCCGCTGCGGGGATCGGCCAGAAGCCCGGCCCAAGAGCCGGCGATGACGGGAATCTGAGTTCATGGCCTCGATATTCGGTTTCAGATCAAGGGATCCGGCCCGCGACCGGCAGACCGACGGTTCGCGCCTTGATCGCCTGGCAAAGCTGTTCGAGCAGATCGCGGCCGAGATCGAGTCCGAGAAAGCCGGGCTTGAGAATCGCTACCGGACCAAGGCGACCAATGCCGCCTTCCTGATCGAAGCGATGGAAAACGGCTCCGCCTCCGACAAGCGGTCTTCGGAAGTCAGCGCGCTGACGCAGTCGATCCTGAATTGCGAACGCCGCATCGCGGCGCTGTCGCGCCAGGACGGCATGATGAAAGAGATCCGTCATTCGCTGCATATGGTCTTCGATGACAATACCGGCTCGGAAATAGCGGCCAAATTCGCCAGGCCCGCGGGCGCCAGCAGAGGTTGATGGTGACGGCTCGAAACTGTTCAACGGATTTGATGCAAGGCAGGAAAAGCAATTCGGGAGGGTCACAAAAGCAGGTCAAGGTTGCCCGTTTCAGGAGCGGTTCGAACGTCGACTTTGGGTTGGGGACGCGCAGCGCAAAGGTGAGTTTGATATGAATTCGGATCCGAAACCTACGTCCACGACAGCATTTGGCGCACCGCCGCTCGCACAGCGGACCGCGCAAGCCAGCCGGCGGCGATTGCGTTCGCTCAGTGCCTTGCTGCTGGCTGCTCTTGGAAGTTTCCTGGTAACCCCCTCCTATGCCCAGGACATTCCGACATCGCCGTCCTTTGTCGACGATTTCAAAAGCTTTGATCGTGCGCGCTGGTATGTTTCCGACGGCTGGAACAATGGCAGCCATCAGAATTGCACCTGGTCGAAGCGACAGGTCAGCCTTTCGGACGGGGTGCTGTCGCTGGGCTTCGAGAAGCAGCAACTGAAAAACCGTGAGTTTGCCTGCGGCGAGGTCCAGACCAAGCAGCGTTTCGGCTACGGCACCTACGAGGCGCGGATGAAGACCGATACCGGCTCCGGCCTCAATGCGGCGTTCTTCTCCTATATCGGTCCATCCGACAAGCAGCCTTGGGATGAGATCGATTTCGAGGTCCTGACCAAGAACACTTCCAAGGTGCAGGTCAACGCCTATATTGCGGGCAAGGGCAAGAACGAGAAGCTGGTCGACGTGCCGGGTGGCACCGAGAGTGCTTTCAACGATTACGCCTTCGTCTGGCACAAGGACAGTTTGCGCTGGTACGTGAACGGTCAACTGGTCAACACCATCACCGATCCGGCGAAATTGCCGACCCATGCGCAGAAGATATTCTTCAGCTTCTGGGGCAGCGATACGATGACCGGCTGGATGGGCGCTTTCACGGATCCGGGCCGCAAACTTTCGCTGCAAATCGACCGCGTCGCATTCACGGCCCAGGGGGAACCCTGTCAATTTCCGGAATCGCTGGCATGCAGCGTAAAGTAGTTGGGAAAGTCGTGTTGAACTGGCCGGGCCGAAAACGGCCCGCTGCCTTGCATGGGAACGAAACCGAATGAATTTGACGGTGTTTGGAATTGGCTATGTTGGCCTCGTACAGGCGGCGGTACTTGCCGAAGTCGGGCACCAGGTGGTGTGCGTCGACATAGACGCCGCCAAGGTCGAGCGGCTCAATCAGGGCCTGGTTCCCATCTTCGAACCTGGACTGGAAAGCCTGGTCAGGGAGAACCACGCCGCCGGCCGAATCAAGTTCACCACCGATGCCGCCGCTGCCGTCAGGCATGGCGAGATTCAGATGATCGCGGTCGGCACGCCGCCCGGCGAGGACGGCTCGGCCGACCTCAAATATGTGCTGGCCGTCGCCGAGACCATCGGCCGCGAGATGGACAAATCGAAGATCGTCGTCGGCAAGTCGACGGTGCCGGTCGGCACCTGCGAAAAGGTCAAGGCCAGGATCGCCGAAACGCTGAAGAAACGAGGCCGCGAGGATCTGACCTTCGACGTCGCGTCCAACCCGGAATTCCTCAAGGAAGGGTCTGCGGTCGCCGACTGCATGAAGCCGGACCGGATCATCGTCGGCACCGGCAGCGAGGACACCGAGGCGGTGATGCGCGAACTCTACGCGCCGTTCAACCGCAACCACGAGAAGATGATCGTGATGGACGTGCGCAGCGCCGAATTCACCAAATATGCCGCCAATTGCATGCTGGCGACCAAGATCAGCTTCATGAACGAGATGGCCAATTTGGCCGAGCAGCTCGGCGCCGACATCGAGGAGGTCCGCAAGGGCATCGGCAGCGATCCGCGCATCGGCTACCATTTCATCTATCCGGGTCTTGGTTATGGCGGCTCCTGCTTCCCAAAGGACGTGCGCGCGCTGATCAAGACCGCCGAAGGCGTCCAGTTCGATGCCAAGCTGCTGCGCGCGGTCGAGGAGCGCAACAACGCACAGAAATCGGTTCTCTTCGACAAGGTGGACCGCTATTTCAAGGGCAACCTCAAGGGCAGGACCTTTGCGCTGTGGGGTCTCGCCTTCAAGCCCGACACCGACGATATGCGCGAGGCTCCGGCGCGCACGCTGATGGAAGCGCTGTGGAAGGCCGGCGCCAATGTGCAAGCCTATGATCCCGAGGCGATGCAGGAATGCCAGGCCATCTACGGGCTGCGCGACGACCTGCTTCTGTGCGGCACCAAGGAGGCGGCACTGCGCGGCGCCGATGCGCTGCTGATCGCCACCGAATGGAAGAGTTTCCGCGCGCCGTCCTTCGACGCGCTGCGAGATGCACTGACCACACCGATCATCTTCGACGGCCGCAACCTCTATGACCCCAAGGTCATCGCCCGCCATGGCATCGAATATCACTCGATCGGCAGAATGGCGGCGTGACGGGAGGGGCGGCACAACAAGGAGCCAGGTCCATGAAAGTTCTGTTTGCAGGCGGCAGCGGCTACACGCCGCAATTCAGCGGCGGCGTGCAGTCGAGCACCCACCATCTGGTGGAACAATTGCGCGAGAACGGTCATGATGCTTCCGTTCTGGCGGCGCTGTTCGGCGACGGCATGTTCGGCTTCAGGGCGCGCGCCAAGATGAAGCTCCTTCGTCAGCGCGCCGTCATCGACACTTTCCCGGGCTATCCGGTGGTGCGGGCATGGTTTCCCTGGGAAGCGGTCGGCTTTGCGGTCGAAAAGCTGAGGCCGGATGTCGCCGTGGTGCAATGCCACAACTCGGTTCCGATCGGCAGGGCACTGCAGGCCGAAGGCGTACCCGTCGTCGTCTATCTGAGGAATGTCGAATTCCGCGAACTGGCCGGCGACCTGCGCGACCTGCATTCGGCGCTCTATATCGCCAATTCCGAGTTCACGGCGCGCACCTACAAGGCAAAATTCGATATCGATTCGACGGTCATTCCGCCGACCATCAATCCCGCGTTCTACTGCACACCGACGACCGGTGAATTTGTCACGCTCATCAATCCCTATGAGGAAAAAGGCTTCGACCTTGCAGTCCGCATTGCCGCCGCCTGTCCTGAGATCCCATTCCTGTTCGTCGAAAGCTGGAAGCTCGATGACGATCATCGGGCCCGGATCGAAGCGACGATTTCTCCATTGCAAAACGTCAAGCTGGAAGGCCGCACCAGTGACATGAAGACGGTCTACGGCCGCACGAAGATCCTGCTTGCACCCAGCAAATGGGAAGAGGCCTGGGGCAGGGTAGCCTCGGAAGCGCATTGCAGCGGCATTCCCGTGGTCGGCTCACGTCGCGGCGGTCTGCCTGAAGCGATCGGCTCCGGCGGGGTGGTGCTGGACTACGACGCACCGTTTGCCGACTGGGTCTCGGCCGTCAGACGGCTGTGGAGCGACGACGCCGAGTACAAGCGTCTATCGGCGGCGGCGACTCAGTTTTCAGAGCGACCGCAAATGAACCCGGACCGTCAGTTCGCCACGTTCATGGACGTTCTCGACAGCGCTCGGCGTGTCGGCCTGGAGCGGGCTGCCTAAGACGCGGTGCGTTGGAATCGATTTACCTGGCGCCCTACGCTGCCAGGCGCCTGCAATCGCATAAACGCCCCTGAGCCAGTTCCAGGCCCAGCCATCTGCCGGGCAGTTCGATTCAAATGCTGCAGCGCAATATTCCTGTGGCAATGCAGCAATCAACGTGTATTCTGTCCGCATACATTAGGGCTGGCGCAACGCGGACCGCTTGGGGTCTAGGGCAAGCCCCAACCTTGCAGGCGGGCTATGCGTGTGGGCTTTGTCGTCGGCGAATTCCCTCTGCTTTCAGAAACCTTCGTCGTGGACCAGATGGCTGGGCTGCTGGCGCGGGGCTTCGATGTTGAGGTCGTCTGCGACAGGACGAAAGGCGACGATCGGATAGACCGGCGAATGGAGCCGATGGCGACGCTGCTCGCCAGAACCCAACATTGGTGGAGATGGGCCGCTGGAATCAGCGAATTTGTACGCCGGCTGCCGCCGCGCCTGCGATACAAGGCTTCGACCGCTCTTGATATGATTTTCGCACGCCGCCTGAACCACTGTGACGTGATTGTCGCTCACTTCGGACAGAACGGGGAGAGAGCGGCGGCGCTGAAGAAATGGAAGGTCCTCAAACCGCCTATCATAACCATCTTTCACGGCGCGGATGTCGCGATCCCCGCGCGGCAGGCAGTGCTTGCGACGCAATACGCTGGGCTAATCAAGCACGGCAGCTTGAACCTGCCGGTCAACGATTTCTTCCGCAGGATGTTGCTGGAAGCCGGTGCGTCTCAGGCAAGCACAACGGTCCATCACATGGGAATCGATCCCCGCGAAATAAGCTATCGCTGGGAATCGTGGGAAGGCACCCAGCTGATCGTGACTACGGTTTGTCGCCTGGTGGAGAAGAAAGGCGTCGAGTTCGGCTTGCGCGCCCTTGCCTCTCTGGCAGCGTCCCATCCTGAGATAGACTGGCGCTACGATATTGTCGGCGACGGTCCATTGCGGGTTGGTTTGGAGAAGCTGGCTGTCGAATTGGGCTTGGCGGGTCGCGTAACATTCCTTGGCAGCCTCCCCCACATGGAGGTGAAAAGACGGCTTCGCATGGCACATCTCTTCTTGCTCCCAAGCGTCACCGCCAGCGACGGGGACATGGAAGGCATTCCGGTCGCGCTCATGGAGGCCATGGCCGCCGGATTGATTGCGGTCAGCACGCATCACTCGGGAATCCCCGAGCTCATCGAGGATCAGGAGACAGGGTTGCTTGCACCCGAGCGAGACGTTTCAGTGCTTGCCGCCAAGCTTGCCTGGGCAGCCGGACATCCGCAGGAATGCGAACGAATCGCAGTTGCCGCGCGCCGCAAGGTCGAGGACGACTTCAACGCCGATATTCTGAATGAACGTTTTGCACAAATGGTTGCTCAACTGGCCACGCCGGCCTCTGCACCTGAACCCGCCAAGCATGCCGGCGCTGCCGAGGTCCTGGCGAGTCCTTCATCTGCGGGCCTTGGTGGTTGATCGGCAGACACGCCAAATTGCCGGAAATCTTGCTCCGCCGCACCAAAAATGTTGCAGTGCAGCAAAACCTGTACTAACGTCCGTTCCGGGTGGCCAACAGCGGTAGAATTCTATGCTGCATGTCTCGTGCCTTGGGCACGATGTTTTCGGCCCGGCCGTCGTCGGGCGCGCACCGGCTCCCAGTGCGGTTGACCTGCAGCCACCTTGCGAGGTTTCCGTGCCCCCTGCCGGTCCCCATGCGGGGCGGTTCACAACGGGCTGCTTGATCGGTATTCGCATGAATGCATCCTGCCGATGAAGATTTGCTTCGTAGTCGACAAGTTCCCCTCATTGTCGGAGACGTTCGTTCTCGACCAGATAGCAGGGTGCCTTGAGCGCGGCATGGAAGTCGGCGTCGTCTGCAATGAGATGTCCTTTGGCAAGGACGGCAATATCGACGATTCGCGCTGGCACGCGCTGCCGGGAAAGGTCGTATGCTGGTGGGGTCGCCTAGCTCGCTATCGCCCGCTGCTCAGGAAGTGGTCTGGCAGGTTCTGGGATAAACTCTCGACCGCCATCGACATTGCTCATGCGCATAGGTTGCAGAATGCCGACGTGATCGTCGCCCATTTTGGCAACAACGGCATGCGCGTGGCCCGCGCTATTAAACGAGGCAGGATTTCCGCTCCCCTTATGACGATATTTCATGGCCGCGATGTCGGCGAGCCGCTGCATGACGATACGCTCGCGCGCTACAAGATTGTGTTCGAAAAGGGCGCTCTTCAACTGCCGGTGAATGCGTTTTTCCGCGATGCCTTGATCGACGTTGGTGCATCGCCGACGCAGGTTATGGTTCACCATATGGGCGTGCGGCCGAGCGAGATCGGCTATCGGTGGCGTTCATGGGAGCAAGCCACGCTATCTTTCATCTCGGTCTGCCGCCTGACTGAGAAAAAGGGCATCGAATATGCGCTTCGCGCGCTCGCCAGCCTGCCGCGGCGCAACTGGGTCTATTCGGTGATCGGAGGCGGAGAACTTCTGGAGGAGTTGAAGGGGATCGCCGCAAATCTCGGCATCGCCGACAGGGTGACTTTTCTTGGCCCGCGTCCGCACAGCGAAGTGAAGCAGCGTCTGCGCGATGCCCATGTGTTCCTGCTGCCTAGCGTCACTGCGCGCGATGGCGATCTGGAAGGTATCCCGGTTTCACTGATGGAGGCGATGGCCGCCGGCCTGACGGTGGTCAGCACATATCACTCGGGGATTCCCGAACTGATCGAGGATCAGAAGACAGGTTTTCTGGCTCCCGAGCGAGATATCGCGGCACTGACTCGCAAACTTGCCTGGATCGCCGAGAATCCGAAGCCCTGCGAGCAAATTGCCCTCGCCGCGCGCAAGAAGATCGAGGCGGACTTCAACGCAGATGTGCTGAACGAACGTTTCGCACAGATCGCCGAGCAGCTTGGCGAAACGAGGGTCGGTTCATGAATGTCAATCCGCCGCCCCCTCATTTCGGTCGTGTCGCCCTTCGTGGCGGGTTGGTAACGATCGGTGCGCAGGGCTTCAAGATGGCGATCCAGTTTCTCTCCGTCATCGTGCTCGCCCGACTGCTCGTTCCCGAGGATTTCGGCCTGGTGGCTTCCGTCGGGCCGATCGTGGCCTTTGTTGGATTGCTTCAAAACCTGGGCCTCCAGCAGGCTGTGGTTCAGCGCAAGGACATCAGCGACCGGCAGCTCAACCAGGTTTTCTGGATCAGTGCGCTCGTCGGGCTGGGCAGTGCCGTGGTAGTGGCCGGCATGGCGCCTGCGATTGCCGCTTTCTACGGCGATCAGCGCATGTCCGGCATCACTCTTGGCTCCGCCTTGCCGCTGCTCCTCGGCAGTCTTGCCGCGGTGCCGCTGGCATTGATGAATCGCCACCTGCAATTCGGCCAGCTCGCCGTGAACGATGTGATAAGCGCCGCCGCCGGACTTCTGTCCGCTGCAGTCGCGGCCTATGCGGGGCTTGGCTACTGGTCGCTGGTCATCGGCCCGGCTGTTTCAGCGGTTGTCGCGTTGGCGGCCGCGTGGCGGGTGGCGCGGTGGAAGCCACTACGCCCGGATTTGAAAGTCGATGCCGACATATTGTCGTTCGGCGCCAATCTGACGGGCTTCAATCTTGCCAACTTCTTCTCGCGCAATCTCGACAACATCCTCATCGGAAAATATTCCGGCGCGATCGAGCTCGGCTATTACGACCGCGCCTATAAGCTCCTGCTGTTCCCGCTGCAGAACATCAACCAGCCGCTGACGCGCGTGATGGTGCCTCTGCTAAGCCGCATCCATGAGGACAAGGCTCGATTTCGCGACATTTACGTGCGGACCAACTGGATGCTGGCTGCCGTTACCATGCCCGGCATCGCGGCGCTGACGATGACCTCCGATCAGGTCGTGGCGCTTCTCTTCGGCCAGGGTTGGGCGCCGGTGGCGCCGATTTTCGCCTGGCTGGGCATCGCTAGCCTGGTCCAGTCCGTTTCAAGCACCACAGGCTGGATATTCATCTGTCAGGGCAAGACGAAGACCATGTTCCACTGGGGCATCTATTCGTCACTGACGACCGTAGCCGCCTTCATCGTCGGCCTGCACTGGGGTGCCGTCGGCGTTGCCGCGGCCTATGCCATCAGCGGTTACGTGCTGCGCGTTCCCGTGCTTGCCGTGCTGGTCCATCGAGTCGGTCCCGTCACAGCCGCCGACTTTCTGGTCATGCAGGGGCTTTTCATTGCCTCGTCCCTGCTCGCCTGGCACGCGTACTCGTGGTTGCCGGCGTCGCTGACCGGACAGTCAGACCTGCTCGCGGTCTTTCTCGCGATTGCTCTCAATTACGGGATCGGTCTCATTCTCATGCTTTCGGTCGCCCAGTCGCGCCGCGCGTTGTTCACCACCCTGTCCAATGCCGCGCGCAACATCCGCTGAGTGACCGTCGATCAACGGTGCCAGCAGGTTTGTGGCCGACATCGCCGAGGCATGCTCCTCAAGCACGGCCTGAAGGCTGGTCTGGCGATAGAGGTTGAGGTTTGCTGCAAATCTGCCGAGCTTTTCACTCGCTTCCTCTGACGTCACTGTGTCGATGTCGAGCAGCACGTCGGCGACACCGATCCGTTTGGCCACTTCCTTGGTCTTGAACTCATAGGCGATTGGCAGCACCGGCGTGCCGACACAAAGCGACATGATCATCATGTGCATACGCGTGGCGACCACGAAGTCGAAGCCTTTCACCAGCGCCATCAACTGTTCCGGCGTGTGAAACGCAGCATCTACGGTCACATGTTTGGCGATCTCCGGATCGAGTTCGGCGACGATCGCCCGCGCGGTCTTGGAATCGTCATGCGCGTATTCCGGCACCCCCTGACACGTGGAGACGAACGTCACCTCCTTGCCGTGGTCCCTGACGAGAATCGACGCGATCTCGCGGATCGAATCGAGATAGCGGCGCATGCCGCCTTCGCCATCGCTGACGTAATTCCAGTGGCGGACGGAAATGGCGACACGGCCCGTCGGCGCCGGCGGGTGACCGGAGGCTAGAATTTTCTCGATCCTGTCGGTATCGGCAAGGGCGAAGACGGCATCGGCCACCACGTGGCATTTGCCGAAATCCTTCACCAGATCCTGGATATGGTTTCTGGACCGTTCGTCACGCAGCAGGATGAGCGGGCTGCGGTCGAAGATCGGGCTCAGTTCCTGGCGGTTGTAACTTTTATTGAACGGGCCGAGGGATTGCGTGAAGAAGACCGGATCCTTGCCGAGCACGGCATCAAGCCGGAACTGATTGAGACGTCTTTCGAGATTGTAGTTCTCGACGAGATAGGTCCCGCCTGTCGTGACCACGAGATCGGCGCCAGTGTAGATATCGAGGCTGCGACGGTCACTCCGGCTGAAGAAAGTGCCAATCGCGCTGCTCCCGAACCACCGCAGGGCCTGAAGGACAATTTTGTTGTAGATCGGCTTGATCCAGTTCTTCAGTCCATCGCCATTCTTATACCGGAAAAGGGACTCCGACAGCAGCTTGTGAAATTCAAGGTCCGGATAATCCCTTTGCGGGTAGAGCCTCGCCGCGACCTCGGGCTGGCTGTCGAAGATGAAGAATTGCAGGTCAGTTCGGGCGACTGCCTTTAGGATGTGCCGGATCGCTAGCAAAATAGCTGCATCCCCGGTGTTCAGGCAGACTGTGTTTTCGACCACGATCTTCATGGAATTACCTCATATCGTCAGCAGGTTCCGCGGCCAGGCCAGCGGTGCTTAAGACGGGGGTGACCGAAAAATGCTGCACGCCAGGACGATCCCGATGCGCTCCGCGTCACGATTTAGGGCGCCGCACCAGGTTACCAACCGCACGGTCCGAGTGGCGCTAAAAGCTAGCCCGAGATTAACGCCTCAATTTTGCAGTGCAACAGAAAAGGTGGATCATTGCACCAAAAATGTTGCGATGCAGCAAGACCTGTACTAGGATTCCTATGGGTGGGCCAACAGCGGTCGAGTTTTCATGCTGCATGTCTTGTACCTTGTGCACGACGTTTCCGACCCGGCAGTGCGCCGAAGGATTACGATGCTCAGGGCAGGTGGGGCCCAGGTCACCTTGGCCGGCTTCCGTCGCACCACGACTCCGATAGCGGATGTCGAGGGATTGCGGCCGATCGACCTTGGCGCGACGCGTGACGGGCGATTCGGCCAGCGCCTCGCGGCGGTCGCCAAGGCGACAACATCGATGGGCTCGAAGCTTGCCGGAGTGCCGAGGCCCGATCTCATCATCGCGCGCAACCTGGAAATGCTGGCGCTCGCCCGCCGCGCGAGGTCAGTCTTAGGTGCGTCGGTTCCGATCGTATACGAGTGCCTCGATATTCATCGCCTGGTGCTGCGCAACGATGTTCTGGGCAAGGCACTGCGCGCCACCGAACGCTTTCTGGCAAGGGACGTGAAGCTGCTGGTGACCAGTTCGCCGGCCTTCATAGCCAATTACTTCAAGCCATTCGGCCAGGTCGCGGCACCCATCGAGCTGGTCGAAAACAAGTATTTCGAGGTCGCGGCGGTCCTGCCTGGCGATGCTGAAGCGGTTGAGAGTCTGCCTGGCCCGCCGTGGCGGATCGGCTGGTTCGGCGCCTTGCGCTGCCGCCGTTCGCTTGAGTTGCTGGCCGATTTCTCCCGCCGAATGGAGGGACGCTTCGAGGTCGTGCTGCGCGGTCGCCCGGCTTTGTCCGAATTCCCGGATTTCCATGGCTTCGTCGAAGCCGAGCCGTGGCTGTCGTTTCGCGGACCCTACCGTAACCCGGAGGATATGGCGGCGATCTACAAGGAAGTCCATTTTTCCTGGGCAATCGATTTCTTCGAAGCCGGGCAGAACTCCGAATGGCTTCTGCCAAACCGGCTCTATGAGGGCTGCCGTTTCGGCGCGGTGCCGATCTCGATGGGCAACACCGAGACCGGGCGGTTCCTAAAACAGCAGGATATCGGTGTGTTGTTGCCGCAGGCCTCGCCCGAAGCGCTCGAAGCCGAACTCGGCAAGATGGAGGAGCATCGCTTTGCCAGGCTGAAAGGGCGTGTTCTTGCCCGCAACCCGAGGACCTGGAGCTACGATCGCAGCGATTGCCGGGCGCTCGTCGAGCGGCTGCGCAGCCTGACCGCCGTGCCCGGCTCCTTTGCGGCCGAGGCATTGGCATAGGATGGGCAGAGATGGACAGTGGCAGGATGGACAGAGGTTGATGACGCAGACTGAAAAGCCCTCATCCAGCCTGATCGTTATCCCGTGTCTGAATGAAGCCGCCCATATCGGCGCGCTGCTCGATCAATTGCGACCCGCGGCAGCCAGGCTTGACGCCCGGATCATTGTCGCCGACGGCGGCAGCACCGACGGCACGCTGACCATCGTCAAGGATATCGTTGCGAAGGACCAGCGCGTTGTCCTGCTTAACAATAAGCGGCGCATCCAGAGCGCGGCGATCAATCTCGCCGTCGGTACGTTCGGCGAGGGCGCCGACTATCTGATCCGCATCGATGCGCATGGTGGCTATCCCGACGACTATTGCGACCGTCTGGTCGAGGAGGCATTGGCCACCGGGGCGGATTCGGTTGTCGTTTCGATGCTGACCAGCGGCAGCGGCACCGTGCAGAAGGCCGCCGCCGCGGCACAGAATTCCAAGCTCGGCACCGGCGGCTCGAAGCATCGGCACCTTTCGGGGGGAGAGTGGATCGACCACGGCCATCATGCACTGATGCGGATATCGGCCTTCGAGGCCGTCGGCGGTTACGACGAGACGTTCAGTCACAATGAGGACGCGGAGCTCGATTACCGGCTGAGACAAGCCGGCTACAAGATCTGGATGAGCGGCAAGACGCAGATGGTCTACTATCCACGCGCCTCGCTCAGCGGCCTCTATTTCCAGTATCTCGGCTATGGCCGCGGCCGCGCCAAGAACGTCCTCAAGCACCGCGTCATCCCCAAGGTTCGACAGATGGTGCCGCTGTTGGTGTTTCCGGTCGTGCTGTTGGCCGCCTTCTCATTTGTGTATTGGCTGGCGGCGGTGCCGCTGCTGGTCTGGGCTTCGGTATGCCTCTTCTATGGCCTGTCGACGGCCATCCGCCAGCGCAATGCCGATATCGCGCTTGCCGGCGTTTCGGCGATGGTCATGCATCTTGGTTGGTCGGTCGGCTTCTGGCTGCAGCTTCTCGGCCTCGGGTCGCGGCGCGAGGCGGCGTGATGGCGGCGCAGGCCAAGAAGCGCAGCATTGACGTCGGCGTCTGCACGTTCCGCCGGCCGGAACTGGCCGACACGCTACGCTCGCTCGACGCCATGGACATGCCTGAAGGGTTCGATGTCAGCATCGTCGTCGCCGACAATGACGACACCCCGACCGCCCGCGACCTGGTGACGGCGCTGTCGCGGGAATTGACGGTGCCGATCCGCTATCAGCATGCTCCGGCGCGCAACATTTCGATCGCCCGCAACGCCTGCCTCGACGCCAGCACTGCGGATTTCGTCGCCTTCATCGATGACGACGAGACGGCCACGCCCGCATGGCTCGCCGAACTGGTCGCCATGGCTGAAGCAAGCGATGCCGCCGCTGTGCTCGGTCCGGTCAGGGCGCACTATCGCCCGGATGCGCCGGACTGGATGCGGCGCGGCGATTTCCATTCGACCTTGCCCGTCTGGGTGCGCGGCGTGATCCAGACCGGCTACACCTGCAATGTACTGCTCCGGATGGGATCTGAGAGCCTGCGCGGCCGCCGCTTCAGCCTGGCGCGCGGCCAGACCGGCGGCGAAGACACCGAGTTCTTCGACCAGATGCACAAGTCCGGCGGCCGCATCGCTTTTGCACCGGAAGCCTGGGTCGACGAGGTGGTGCCGCGCACAAGGGCGGCATTCGACTGGCTCGGCCGCCGCCGCTTCCGCGTCGGGCAGACGCATGGCCATCTTCTGGGGCGCAACGCGCGCGGCATCGGCCTGGTCAAGCAGGTCGGCCTGGCGTCGGCGAAGGCCATCTATTGCTTCGCCTCGGCACTTCCGGTCCTCATCAGTCCGGTGCGAAGGAACCGAAGCGTGCTGCGCGGCATTATGCATGTCGGCGTCGTCAGTGGTCTGGTCGGCATTCGCGAAATCCGGCTCTACGGTCAGCCTTCGCCACAGGAGGGAGGCAAGCGTGCAGCCTGATGTGAGCTTCGTGATTGCCGCCTTCAACGCCGAGGCGACCCTCGACCGGGCGATCGCCAGCGCCATCGCCCAGAACAACGTCCGCGTCGAAATCATCGTTGTCGACGACAAGTCGAGCGACGCGACGCTCGATGTGGCGCGGGCCTATCCGCAGGATATCGTCCGCGTCGTCGCTCTGGCCAGCAATCGCGGCCCTGGCGGGGCCAGGAATGCTGGCCTCGACGCCGCCCGAGGAAGGTGGATCGCGGTTCTCGATTCCGACGACGCCGTCTTTCCCAATCGGCTCGCCGCCATGATCGCGCGTGCCGAGAGTGCAGGCGCCCAGATCGCCGTCGACAACCTCCAGGTCATTCGCGAGGACGGTATCATCGAGGCCGCGATGTTCCCGCGGCACTATCTGGAAGGCTTGCGGGAGATTTCGCTGGCCACTTACATCGCCGGCAACATCCTCTTCGAATCGAAGTTCAATCTCGGCTATCTCAAGCCGATCTTCCAGCGCGAGTTCCTGAACGAGAACGGGCTTCGCTACGATGAAAAACTTATCATCGGAGAAGACTACATCCTCCTGGCCAACGCCTTGGCCATGGGCGGCAAATGCGTCGTCGAACCTGATATCGGCTATGCCTATCATATCCGCAGCGGCTCCATCTCCCGTGTGCTCGAGCTTCACCATATCGAAGCCATGCACAGGGCAGATGCGGTGTTCGCTCAAACTCATCAGATGGATGACGCCGCGCAGGCCGCGTTCGCCCGGCGCGGCCGCAGCCTGCGCACGGCCGCCTCGTTCCTGTCGATGGTTCAGCACATCAAGGCGCGGTCGCCATTCAAGGCGATCCTGACAGCGCTCGGCGACCCGGCGGCGATCAGACATATGGGCATGCCGATCGCCGTGCGGTTGCGAAGAATGGCGGCGCAGTTTGCCGTTGGGGTGGGCAGGTGAAGATGCAGGCACATGGAGGGTTTTTCGTGGCCTGTGAACGGACTGAAGTCGATCTCCTCAGAAGGAATTTGCGATGAAGAAAATCAGGAAGGCCGTCATACCGGTGGCGGGGCTTGGAACACGGTTCCTGCCGGCGACCAAATCGATGCCGAAGGAAATGCTTCCTGTCGTTGATAGACCCGTCGTGCAATATGCGGTGGACGAGGCCTTCGAGGCCGGCATCGAGCACATCGTGTTCGTGACCGGTCGCAACAAGGCGGTAATCGAGGACTATTTCGACCTCCATCCGGAACTGATCGGAACCCTGGAACAGACCGGCAAGAAGGCGCAGTTGCAGTCGCTGGAAAGCCTCTTGCCGGTGGCCGGCGCCACCAGCTTCATCCGCCAGCAATCGCCGCAAGGCCTCGGCCATGCCGTCTGGTGCGCGCGCGAAGTCATCGGCAACGAGCCCTTCGCCTTGCTGCTGCCGGACATGGTCTCCTTTGGCGGGCGCGGATGCCTCGCCGAAACCGTCGACCTTTATGAGCGCACCGGCGGCAATGTCATCGCCGTCGAGCGTTGCGAACCGGCCGAGACCAACAAATACGGCATCGTTGGCCGCGGCGCCGAGATCGGCAGTGGCTTCGAGGTGACGGCGATGGTCGAAAAGCCGGCGCCGGCCAACGCGCCGTCGAATTTCTACATCAACGGCCGCTACATCCTGCAGCCCGAGATCTTCGCGCTTCTGGGCAATCAGCAGCGCGGCGCCGGCAACGAGATCCAGCTGACGGACGCCATGGTGCGTCTGTCGAAGGATCAGCCGTTCTTCGCCCAGCCTTTCAAGGGGCGCATGTTCGACTGCGGTTCCAAGGAAGGGTTCATCCAGGCCAACATCGCCTTCGCGCTCGCGCGCGACGACATGAAGGGCCCGGTTTTCGAGATGCTTCAGGAGTTCGTCCGGTCGCATGAACGTCAGGAAGAAGCCGCATAATGCCCATGTTTTGGGAGCATTTTCAGATGGTGGATGGCGCGGGGCTATAGGCCCCGCGCTGTCTGGCACGAAGTTTGCGTCGCTTTTGCGCAAACGCTCCCGATCCTGGCGGCGCCTGCAAGCCAAAGCATGATCCCGGAAAGTGGGTCCCGGTTTCCGGAAAAGATCATGTTCAAATAGTGAGATAGAGCCCATTGCGATCAATCGGAATGGGACCGGCTCTAGAATTGGACCGAAGATGAACTATGCCAACTTTCCTCTCGACAAGAGGATGCCATTGCCGAATTCCGACGCAGGAGACGGCGAAGACTTCATCGATATCGAGCGGCTGCTTGGCATGGCTGCGCGGCAGGCCAAGGTGGTTGCCGTGTGCGCTGTCATTGGCCTTTTCCTGGGCGTGCTCTATTTGCAGACGACGCCGCCCAAATATCAGTCGTACGCGAGCGTGCTGATCGACGAGGGCTTGAACAAGATTGTCGACGACATTTCGGCCGCGTCGACAACCATGCAGACCGATTCCGCCATCCTGAGCCAGATCGAAATCCTGACCTCGACGCGGCTTGCTTCGGTCGTCGTCGACAAGCTGAAGCTCGACCAGAATGATGCGTTCATGAATCCGCCCGTATCGGCTCTGGCGACGGGCGTCGGTTTCGTCCGAAGCGTGATCCAGTATGTCCGCCCCAGTCCTTCCATGCCAGGTGTTGGCGACATCAGCAAGCTCGACCCCGCCGCCCGCGACGCGCTGATGGCGACGTCGCGTCGCGACTACGCAATCCTCAAACTGCAAAGCGAGGTGCAGGCGGAGCGCGTCGGGCGAAGCTTCGTGATCACGCTAGGTTATCAGGCGACGGATCCGACCCTCGCAAACGCGGTCACCAAAGCCTATGCCGATGCCTATCTCGCCGATCAGCTCGATGCCAGCTTCGACGCCACCGAGCGGGCGGCGGTCTGGCTGCAGGGTCGGCTGACGGAACTGCGCCAGAGTTCCCAGGCAGCCTCGCTCGCCGTTGAGAAATTCAGGGCCGAACACGGGCTCGCCGCCAACAGCGATGGCCAGCTGATGAGCGACAAGCAGCTCTCCGATCTCAATGCGCAGCTCATCGTGGCGCAGGCCGACACCGCGCGCGCCAGCGCCCGCTACCAGCAATACAAGGCGATTGTCGACAGCGGTTCCGACAACGCCTTCAAGGATGCCGCCATATCGAGCGACCAGCCGAGCAGTTCGGTCATCGCGGCGCTCAAGACCCGCTACCTGGCGGTGTCCAAGCGGCTGCAGGACGTCGAGGCGAATTTCGGTCCCGAGCATCCACAGGCGGTTGCACTCGCCAAAGAGAAGGCCGACATCTCGACCCAGATTTTCGGCGAACTGAAGCAGCTGACCGAAAGCTATCGCAACGAATATGAGGTGGCGCAGACCCGCGAGACCGCGCTCAGGGCCAACGTAGCGGCCGCACAAGGCAAGAGCTCCGTCGACAACCAGACGCAAGTCAAGCTGCGTGAACTCGATCAGCAGGCGACGGCGCTCACCACGCTCTATCAGACATTCCTCGGCCGTTATGAGGAAGCCGCGCAGCAGCAATCCTTCCCGGTCGGCAAGATCCGCATCATCTCGGACGCTTCGATGCCGCTTAGCGCGTCAAGCCCGCGCACAATTGTCGTGCTTGGCCTTTCGCTGGTTCTTGGCATGCTGATGGGCGCCGGCTTCGGAGGCCTGAACGAGTTCAACGAACGGTTCTTCAGGACCGGCGAGGATGTACGCGACCGCGTCGGTCTGAAATTCCTCGGCTATCTGCCGATGATCGGCGGCAAACTCGGCAAGGAGGAAAAGCCGGGCGAGACCCAGGTGGATGCCAAGACCGCCAAATCGCTGTCGGCTGCGGAAAAACGGGCGCGCATGCGGGTCAGCATCGATTCGCCTGCCTCGATGTTCTCCGAGACGCTGCGCAGCGCCAAGATCGCCTTCGACGTCGTATTGGAAGGGCAAGGCAGCCGCGTCATCGGCATCATCTCGGTGCTCCCCGGCGAGGGCAAGTCGACGGTCGCGGCCAATCTCGCCGGCCTGCTTGCCACCAACGGTGCCAAGACCTTGCTGATCGACGGTGACATGCGCAATCCCGGCCTCAGCCGGGGCCTTGGCATGGAAGCCGAGCAGGGCTTGATGGAGGCGGTGGTCAACGGCCTGACCTGGCAGTCCGTCGGCAAGATCGACAGGCAGACGAAGCTGGCGATCATCCCGGCAGCGCTGCGCGGCAACTTCTCACATACGAGCGAACTTCTCTCTTCGGCGGGCATGCGGCGTTTTGTCGAGAACGCCAAGGAGACATTCGAATACATAGTCGTCGATCTGCCGCCGCTCGGACCTGTGGTCGATGCCAAGGCCTTCGCGCCGCTGGTCGACGGTTTTGTGCTCGTCACCGAATGGGGGAGCACGCCGCGCGCAATGGTCAGGTCTATGCTGGAATCCGAACCCTACGTAGCCAACAAGATCGTCGGCGCGGTGCTGAACAAGGTCGATCTGAAGAAGCTGGCCAAATACGGGTCGTTCGGCGGCTCGGAGAAATTCTTCGACAAATACTCGACTTACTATCTGGAAAAGTCGGAGGTGCGCGGCAAGGCACCGGTCTGATTTGACCGCTGCCAGGACAAAGCCGGCCGCGTTCCGTTCATCGTGACTGGACGCTCCGGCGCGGACGATCGCCACCCAAGCATCGCCGCGCCGACGACGTCGTGGATCGTGTAGAGTGCATTCTCCGTGAACAATAAAAGACTGCCCGCCGATCCGGAAAAGCCGCGCCGACAGGTAAAACCGCTTCAGCGGCTCAAAGGCCGATCCCGCGCGCCTTCAGGGCGGCGGAGATCTCGTCGAGAATGACCGGATCGTCGATCGTCGCCGGCATCGTCCATTCTTCCTTGTCGGCGATCTTTTGCATGGTGCCGCGCAGGATCTTGCCCGAGCGCGTCTTGGGCAGGCGCTTGATCGTCACCACCGTCTTGAAGGCGGCGACCGGGCCGATGCGTTCGCGCACCAGGCCGACCACTTCACCTTCGATCAGGCCGATATCGCGCGTCACGCCCGCATTCAGCACCACAAAGCCGAGCGGAATCTGCCCCTTCATCGCATCGGCAATGCCGATGACCGCGCATTCGGCGACATCGGGATGGGCCGAAAGCACCTCCTCCATGGCGCCGGTCGACAGCCGGTGGCCGGCGACATTGATGATGTCGTCGGTGCGGGCCATGACGTAGAGATAGCCGTCCTCGTCGACCATGCCGGCATCCGCGGTCTTGTAGAAGCCAGGGAACTCGTCGAGATAGGCTTGGCGGAAGCGTTGATCGGCGTTCCACAGCGTCGGCAGGCAGCCGGCTGGCAGCGGCAGCTTGACCACCACATTGCCCAGTGTGCCGCGCGGCACCTCGTGGCCCGCATCGTCGAGCACGCGAATGTCGTAGCCCGGCATAGGCACGCCCGGCGAGCCGTATTTCACCGGCAGCAGGCCAAGGCCGGCGGGATTGATCGTCATCGGTGAGCCGGTCTCGGTCTGCCACCAATGGTCGATGACCGGCACGTTCAGCTTCTGCTCCGCCCATTTGATGGTTTCCGGGTCGGCGCGCTCGCCGGCAAGGAACAGCGTGCGGAATTTCGACAAATCGTATTTAGCAATGAACTCGCCCTTCGGATCCTGCCCCTTGATGGCGCGGAATGCGGTCGGCGCAGTGAAAAGTGCGACGACGCCATATTCCGATATCACGCGCCAGTAGGTGCCGGCATCGGGCGTGCCGACAGGCTTGCCCTCGAACAGGATGCTGGTGCAGCCATGCAGCAGCGGCCCGTAGACGATGTAGGAATGCCCGACTACCCAGCCGACATCGGATGCTGCCCAGAACACCTCGCCCGGCTTGACGCCGAACTCGTTCTCCATCGTCCATTTCAGAGCGACCATGTGACCGCCATTGTCGCGCACGATGCCCTTGGGCTGGCCGGTCGTGCCCGATGTGTAGATGATGTAGAGCGGGTCGGTGGCAAACACCGGCACGCAATCGACATTGGCGCCCGCTGCCCGTTCGCGGGCGACGGCATCGGCGTAGTCGATGTCGAAATGCTCCTTGAGGTCGCAGCGCAGCTGGTCGCGCTGCAGGATCAGGCAGGCGTCCGGCTTGTGGCGGGAGATCTCTATCGCCTTGTCGAGCAGCGGCTTGTAGGCGACGACGCGACCCGGCTCCAGGCCGCAGGAAGCGGAAATGATCAGCTTCGGTCTGGCATCGTCGATGCGGGTGGCAAGCTCATGCGAGGCAAAGCCGCCGAACACCACGGAATGCACCGCGCCGATGCGGGCACAGGCAAGCATGGCGATGGCCGCCTCCGCCACCATCGGCATGTAGATAATGACGCGGTCGCCCTTGCCGATGTCGCGGTTCTTCAGCACCGAGGTGAGTGCGACCACCTCGCGCTTGAGTTCGGCATAGGTGAACTTCTTGACCGTACCGGTGATGGCGCTGTCATGGATCAGCGCGATCTGGTCGGCGCGTCCGCCCGCCACATGGCGGTCGATGGCGTTGTAGCAGGTGTTGCAGGTGGCGCCGGTAAACCAGCGGCCATAGACGCCGGCAGCGGCATCGAACACCTTGTCATAGGGCGAATACCAGTCGATGGCGCGGGCCGCATCCGCCCAGAATTGTTCCGGGTCGCGTTTCCAGCCCTCATAGACCTCGTGATAGCGTGAAGTCATCCGGCTCCTCCCCAGGAATGATTTTCAACTCTCCAGATAGCGCGCTCTATCCTTAGCCGCAAATGCACGCTGTTGTGCTATGACATTTGAGCTGGGCGCCAGGGGCAAGCGCTATCAAGGCCGCGACCGCCGCCTCATTGCCGTGACCGGTCAGCCGCGCCAACACGCATCGAGCGCCCTGACAGGCGGAATCCGCTTGGTGAAAGCAAGTTGTTCTAGATCGGCAAGGCCATAAGCATGAGGCCAATTCCGCCAGCAATCAGAATAGCTGTCGCCAGTGCTCTTCTGTGACGTTCGAAGCTCGTTGGAGCCCGCTCCCAATTGTAACGCATTACGCTATCTCCCCACGACCCAGGCAGGTTTTACCTTACTCTACGGAAGAAAAGCAACGGCCGAGCCGGTCAGTTCGGTTGCTTGTCGCCTCGCCTTGACGACTATTTCTGGACGTTTCCTGTCGGGAACGGCCAGCGGAGGCGATTTCGCGACCGGGAGGATTTGTCAAAAGGCAAACCGCAGGTGCCTCCCGGCGGCGGGAGTTCGAGGTCGGGTGGCGTGAGAGATGGCAGCATCAACCCGGACTATGTTGCGGATCAAAGGGAGAAGATGGTGCAGAAAACCGGGGTGGAAGCCAGCTTTACATGCCCCAGCGCAGCGCCGCCGTGTGTACCGGCGCGTCCCAGAATGCGGTCGTCTCATCGTCGAGCATGGTGAGTGTGATCGAGCAGCCGGCCATGTCGAGCGAGGTGACGTAGGAGCCGACCAGCGAACGGGTCACCGTCCCGCCATGAGTCTCAAAGATCGCCCGCGCGCTGTTGTACATCAGGTAGAGTTCCATCAGCGGCGTGCCGCCGAAGCCATTGACGAACAGCAGCGCCGGGCCTTTCGCCCTGTCGCCGAGATCGCCCAGGATCGCGGCACAAATCTCCTGTGCGATAGCATCGGCGCTTTTCAACGTGTCGCGCCGGCGGCCGGGTTCGCCATGGATGCCGATGCCGAATTCCATTTCGCCGTCGCCGATGTCGAAAGTTGGCTTGCCCGATGCCGGGACCGTGCAACTGGTCAGTGCCACGCCCATCGAGCGGGTTGCAGCGTTGACGCGATCGCCCAGATTTTTCAAGGCCGCCAGCGCCAGGCCATGTTCGGCCGCCGCTCCAACGATCTTTTCCACCACCAGCGTGCCGGCGACGCCGCGCCGGCCGGTTGTAAAGGATGAGTTCTCGACGGCGACATCGTCATTGGTCACGATCTGCTGGACGCCTTCCGACATCTCGGCCGCCATGTCGAAATTCATCACGTCGCCCTCATAGTTCTTGACGATGAACAGGCAGCCGGCGCCGGTGTCGACGGCTTCGGCCGCTGCCAGCATCTGGTCCGGTGTCGGCGAGGTGAACACCTGGCCGGGGCAGGCGGCGTCCAGCATGCCGTGACCGACAAAGCCGCCATGCAGCGGCTCGTGGCCGGAGCCGCCGCCTGAGATCAGCGCCACCTTGCCCGGCCGCAAGGTCTTGCGGCGGACAAATTTGTGCTCGTCGCCAAGCACGAGAATGTCGGCATGGGCAGCCGCGAAACCGTCGAGGCTCTCGGTCAGCACCGTGTCCACCGAATTCATGAATTTCTTCACGGCCGTCTCCTCCCGAAATAGGCCTGACATCAAAGCAATTCCAGGAAAAGTGTGTAACGGTTTTCCGTCCGGAATTGCGTACAAACTCCAAGGGGTCAGCCACCCTTGCCGGTGATGCTGGTGATCTTCTGGATGAAGTCGTTGACAGCCCTGTCGAGCGCGGCGTTCTGCTTGTCGTCGCCGAAATCCGGCACGACGAGCGAAACATGACGCGTCTTGCGCATGCCTGCCGCGACCGACATCTTTCCCGGATGCGCCTGATGATAGGCGGCGAGAAACTGATCGCGCTCTGCCGGGCTGAAATGGCACACCGAAAATATAGCCGGCAAATGTTTGGACGGAATCGGGATCGAATACGCCGGACTGGAAATCTGCGTGACGAAGCTGCGGTGTTTGCCGAGCGCGTCTGCAAGGCGCTGGCGCATGCCGGATGGGCGCTGGTCGATGACGTGCGACAGGATCGTCTTGTAGGCGCGGATTGCCTCTTCGGAGCCGGGTTCGGGTTTCTTGTCGATCATGCCAGCCGCGCCTAAATCGAAACGTCGGCGATGGCCGCCTTGGCCATGGCGAGTTGCGCCGGAGCGACGGAAAGGTCGCGCAGGCCGGCCTCGAGCAGTGACGGGATCGAGGCGGGGTCCGCGCCGGCATCGCCGCACAGGCTGACTGGGATATTTTCACGCGAGCCAAACGCGGTCACGGCAGCGATCAGCCGCAGCACGGCAGGATGACGAACCGAATTCAAATGTGCCACCGCGGCATTGTCGCGGGCGGCCGCCATGACATATTGGGTGAGATCGTTGGAGCCGATAGAGAAAAAGGCGGCCTCGGCAAGCGCCTCCGGCGCGATCGCCACCGAAGGCACTTCGACCATGATGCCGAGTGGCGGCATCTTTTGGGCGATGCCGCGCGCGGCAAGCGCGGCCTGTTCCTCAGCGAACATCGCCGCTGCCTGCCTGTATTCCTCAATAACGGCGATCATCGGGAACATCACCTTCAGACTGCCGTGCACGGCTGCGCGCAACAGCGCACGGATCTGTACACGAAAAACCTCCGGTCTTGCCAGCGACAGCCTGATGCCGCGCAGGCCAAGAAACGGGTTGCTCTCCTCGACGGTGAAGCCGGGCACCGGCTTGTCGCCGCCGGCATCGACGGTACGGATCGTCACCGGCTTGTCGCCGGCCCACTCCAGCACCTTGCGGTAGGCGCGATATTGCGTCTCCTCATCCGGAAGCGTCCTGCCGAAGAGGAATTCGGTGCGCATCAGCCCGACACCGTCGCAGGTGGCGATGTCGATGCTGTCGACTTCGGACGGGTCGGCGATGTTGACCTGCACGCGAACGGGCGTGCCGGTGCTGGTCACCGCCGGCCGTGCCAGGAAAGTCCCAGCCCGGTCGCGGCGCGCCGAGAATGATGACGACGATTGGTGAAAGGCAACGATATCGGCCTTGGAGGGTGACAGCACGATGCCGCCATGTTCGGCGTCGAGCAGGGCGTTGCCCGAGGGGTGAGCCGGCGCAGCGCCCAGCCCGACGACCATGGGAACACCGCGCGAGCGCGCCAGCATGGCGACGTGGCTGGCGGTGCTGCCTGCCTCCAGCGCGATGCCGCCGCCGCCGCTCCAGTCGGTTTCGAGAAAGCGCGTCGGCGCGATGTCCTCGCCATAGAGAATGGCGCCGGCCGGTGCCTGGATGTCACTATCCTTGGTCAGTGCCCGCAGCACCTGGTCCCTGATGTCGCGTATGTCGGCGGCACGTGCGCGGAAATAGTCCTGGTCCGAGGCATCGTAGCCGGCAATCTCGGCGTCGAGCGCCTGTCGCCACGCCACATCGGCGGGTTGACCGGTCCCGATCGCGGCAAAGGCCGGGCGGTTCAGTGCATCATCCTCCAGCATGGCGATTTGAAATTCAAGAATGTCGGCAGCGTCGCCGTCGGCGGTTTGGATCAAAGCGGCGAGACGAGCCGCCGCACTGCCGATTGCGCTCTCAAGCGCGGCTTTCTCTTCGGCGGCTGTCGCCTTGCCGACATAGGATGCGGCAACCCGGTCGAGATCGAACAGCGGCCCCTCGGCATAGCCGGCCGAGGCCGAAATGCCTTGCAGCCTAAGCGGTCCGGACATGGTCCTTGCCTTCGTCGAAGTCGCGGCGCACCAGTTCTACCAGCGCGTCGACGGCATCATTGGCGCCGTCGCCGCTGGC
This sequence comes from Mesorhizobium sp. M0276, assembly GCF_040321755.1. NCBI lineage: Bacteria > Pseudomonadati > Pseudomonadota > Alphaproteobacteria > Hyphomicrobiales > Phyllobacteriaceae > Mesorhizobium > Mesorhizobium sp. M0276. The sequence goes on from NZ_JAMYSC010000007.1 coordinate 167,921, forward strand.
CCTGATATGCAGCACCGTACCCTTCGGCGCCTTGGTCGCCATCACCTTGACGATGCTCTTGGCGTCGAACCATGGCCCGTTGGCGGCCAGCGCTATTTCCACCTCAGCGGCAAAAGTCTTGGCCAGCTTGGTGAACTTCACCGAAGGACGCGCGTGCAGGCCCACCTCGTGGGTGATCACAACGGTCGCTTCGGCGGATGCGGACATGTCTTCAAGCTTCCCGTTCGCTCACGACGGCGACAATTCATGCGCCGTCGCCACCACTTCCTTCAGCGAGGCGCCGCCGGACGCCTCGGTCGCCGCCATCACCGCGCCTTCGACGATCGGCGCGTTGCACACGATGATCTTTTGCGACCGGGGCTCGCCGATCAAATCCACCGCCATTTCACTGTTGGTCTCGGCGCCGCCGAGATCGACCAGGATGGCGACACCGGCCTCCGACCAGGCTCTGTCGATGGCGGCCATGATGGCCTCGACATTGGTGCCGAGTCCGCCATGGCCGTTTCCGCCGCACCACGCAAGCGGCACTTCGTCGCCCACCATCTGCCGCACCATGTCGGCCGTGCCCTCGGCGACCAGCGGCGAATGCGAAACGATGACGATGCCGACATTGCTCATGGCTGACGTTCCAGCATCTCGACGATCGTGCGTACCAGAAGCGCGGTCGAACGTGCGCCGGCATCCATGTGGCCGATCGAGCGGTCGCCGAGGAACGAGGCGCGGCCACGCAGGGCCTTCATCGGCACGGTCGCCTTAGCCGCAGCGTCGGCGACATCGGCGATTTCCGATCCAGTCTTGCCCACGACCAACGCATCATGCGCCGGCTGTAGGACGTCGAGCATGGTTTTTTGTCCAACCTGTGACTTGCCGCGCGCGGCCACCGCTTCGATCGCCTTGCCGAAGGCCGCGGTCAGATTGGTGCGATCGGGCTCCGCCGAAATTTCCTTGCCGAGCGCCATGAACAAAGTTCCGAACAGCGGGCCGGAAGCGCCGCCGACCGTCATTACCAGCTTGGTGCCGATCGCCTTCAGCGCCTCGGGCAATGGCTTGGCAGCAAACATCTCGGCCTCGGCCCGCACCGCCTCGAAGCCGCGCTTCATGTTCAACCCGTGGTCGCCGTCGCCGATCGCCTGGTCGAGCGCCGTCAACTCTTCGGCGTGCGCGGCAATCGTGTCCGCGGCAGCCGTTATCAGCCCGGCAAGGTTCAGCGCCGCCATATCACCCGCATTCCTGGTTTCCACCCTTCCGGCAGTATCGAAAGAACGCTCATTCGACAACTGGAGCATGCATCAGGCCGCTTCGTGCAGCGCGGCGGCGGCCGCGAAGACCTCGGCCACCGCATAGGCGCCGGGGTCCACAACGCCTTGCAGCTTGCTGCCGACATAGGCGGATCGTCCGGCTTTCGCCTTCTCCATGGAGGAGGTAGCCTCTGCGCCGCGTCGGGCCGCTGTTGCCGCATCTTCCAGGCCATTGGCGTCGAGCGCTTTCAGGGCCGGTTCCAAGGCATCGACCATGGTCCGGTCCCCGATCCTTGCACCGCCATAGAAGGTCATCCGCTCCAGGCCGGCTAGCAGCGCCTTGGCCAGTTTGGCCCCGCTGTCCAAACCCTGAGCCGCCGCCGTGAAAAAGATCGACAGCAGCACGCCGCTGGAACCGCCCATGGACGCGCTCAGAATGTCACCTATCGCACCAAGGGTCGCGGCAGGTTCGGCAAGCGGCAGCGTGTCGAGCCGTTCCAGCACGCTGCGTGCGCCGGTCGCCACCGTCGAACCGGTATCGCCGTCACCCGCCTTGGCATCCAGCACGTTCAAGGTGCCTTCGAGCGCGATCAATCTTTCGCAGACCGTGACGATCAGGCGTCTGGTGTTTGCATCCTGGCTGGGCTTGCACGCCGCACTTTGCCCGGCCGCTTTCGACATCGGCAAGACGGCAGGCGGCACAACAGGCTTTGCCGGCATCCAGGCATGCGGGCCGACTGGCGCCAGCAAGGCTGTTTCGCGTGCCGCGTCGAGCCGGATCAGAGACAGCGAAAAACCGTTCATGTTGAGCGCCGTCATCAGCGGGCCTGGGCCGATGGTCAGCTTGATCGCTTTGGCCAGCGGCGAAGCCAGCACCGCGTTGGCAAGAACAGACATTTCGAGCGGTGGCACCGAGCCGAGATTGTTGATCAGCAGGGCGTAGCTGGCCGCAGGGTCGAGCCGCGCCGACAGGCGCTCGGCCATGACCGCGACCAGCCTGTCGGCGCTTTGCACCGCAATGCGCTCGACGCCCGGCTCGCCATGAATGCCGAGGCCGAGCTCGCCGTCATTTTCACCGAACCGGTCTTCATGCGGCTGGCCGGGGATCGAGCAGGACGACAGCGACATGCCGAACGAAACGATATCCTTCGCCGCCGCGCGCGCGGCTGCCGCAACAGACGCCAGGTCATGGCCGGTTTCCGACAGATGGCCAGCGATCTTGTGCACGAACAAGGTGCCGGCAACGCCGCGCGGCTGGGTGATGTCAGGCAAAGCGACGTCGTCGGCGACGATCACCATCTCGACGCGAAAGCCTTCGGCGCGCGCCTTCTCGGCCGCGAGGCCGAAATTGAGGCGGTCACCTGTGTAGTTCTTGACGATGAGCAGGCAGCCTGCCGGACCGGTGACCGCGCGAATGGCCGCCAGCACCGCCTCGACGCTTGGCGAGGCAAAGATCTCGCCCGAGACCGCCGCTGTCAGCATGCCTTTGCCGACGAAACCGGCATGCGATGGTTCGTGCCCGGCGCCACCGCCGGAGACGATGCTGACCTTCGTCTTGTCCCAACCGGCGCGCAGGATGACCTTGATTTCGGGATAGCCATCGAGGCGCGCGAGATCGCCTGATCCGATGGTCCGCAACAGGCCGTCCAGCGCCTCGGTGACGATCGTTTCCCTGCGGTTAAAAAAGTGCTTCATCGATTCGTCCCGTACTCGCAAAGTCAAAAACCGGCGCTGAGCCGCTGGCAGGCAAACACCGAAAACCGCTCACATCAGCCCCATTCACATCAGCCTTTGTCCATCGGCGCCGAAATATAGCGGCGACCGATAGCGGATCACCACTTTGTCGCCTTGCGCCAGATCCGTGTCGGGATCGGTCAGCGTCACCAGCTTCTTCGGCCCCACCGTCACATGCAGGTGGTTCTGGTCGCCGAGATGTTCCACCCAGTCGACGACGCCGTCGGCATGGCCGTTGACAGCCTTCTCGATCGCCAAATGTTCGGTGCGCGCGCCGATTGTCCTGGTTCCCGCCGGCGCGCCACTATCGGGCAGCAGTCCCGTCGGCAGAAGATTGATCGCCGGCTGGCCGAGTCTTGCCGCGACATGCAAGTTAGCCGGCTCGGAATAGATCGTCCGCGGAGAACCGATCTGCACCAGCTCGCCATCGGCAAGGATGCCGATGCGATCGGCCATGGTCATCGCCTCGATTTGGTCATGCGTGACGTAAAGCATGGTGGCGCCGAGCTCGGTCTGGATGCGCTTGAGCTCGAGCCTGAGGTCCCCGCGCAGCTTGGCGTCGAGCGACGACAGCGGCTCGTCCATCAGATAAATCGACGGCTTGCGCACCAACGCGCGGCCGATGGCCACGCGCTGCATTTCGCCGCCCGAAAGCTTGGTCGAACGGTTGGCGAGCTTGTGATAGATGCGCACCATCCTCGCCACCTCCTCGACCCGGCGGCGGATCTGCTCTTCCGGCATTCTTCGCGCCGGCGAGCGCAGCGGGAAGGCGAGGTTGTCGAACACCGACAGATGCGGATAGAGCGAATATTGCTGGAACACGAAAGCCGTATCGCGCTCGGCCGGCGACAGCGTCGTGGCATTGTGGCCGCCGATCTCGATCATGCCGGAATCCGGCCGCTCCAGCCCGGCGATGAGCCGCAGCGTCGTCGTCTTGCCGGCGCCGGTCGGCCCGAGCAGCACGACGAACTCACCATCCGATATATGCAGGTCGAGGCCATTGACGGCGGCATGGTCGCCAAAACTCTTGGTCACGTTCCTGATGCGCACGTCAGCCATGACGAACCCTCCGCTCAGAGGCCACATCGTGGATAGTGGTTCTCACCGCGCGGCCGGATCCCTTCTCGAACAGCGACAGCCGCGCGCTGCTCAGCGTCAGGCCGACATGATCGCCGGTGGAGAGCCGGATTTCGGCCGGCACGCGTGCCTTGATGATGCCGTCCGCCGTCTCTACCGCGACGATCTGCGTGGTGCCGAGATATTCGGTGCCATAGACGGCGCCGCGCAGCTTCGAGCTATCATCGAAGCGGATGTGCTCGGGCCTGATGCCGAGCGCCATGTCGGTCGGCGCAACGTCCTCGCGCACCTCCGGCACCGCTACTTTCGCACCTTGCACGACGATCTCCCTGGCACCTTTGGCAAGTCCGCCGCCGAATCCCAAGAAGTTCATCGGCGGCGAGCCGATGAAGTCGGCGACGAACATGGTCGCCGGGCGGTCGTAGATTTCGCGTGGTGTGCCGAACTGTTCGATGACGCCATGGTTCATCACCGCGATCTTGTCGGCCATCGACATCGCTTCCATCTGGTCGTGCGTGACATAGACCGTCGTGGCGTGGATGCGGTTGTGCAACTCGCGCAGTTCATGCACCATCAGATCGCGGAATTCGGTGTCGAGCGTACCAAGTGGCTCGTCCATCAGGAAGCATTTCGGCCGCCGCACGATGGCGCGGCCGAGCGCTACGCGCTGGCGGTCGCCACCGGCAAGGCCGGAGACGGATTTGTTGAGCAGATGGTCAATGCGCAGCAGCTTCGCGGTCTCCTCGACCCGCGTGCGGATCTCGGCCGACGGCATGCCTTGCGCCAGGAGCGGAAAGCCGATGTTCTTGCGCACGTTCATGTGCGGATAGAGCGCGAACAACTGGAAGACGAAGGCGATGTCGCGCTCGCGTGCCCGCAGCATGGTGACATCGTCGCCACCAAGCAGGATCTGGCCGCCGGTCGGCAATTCGAGTCCCGCGATCATGCGCAAGGTCGTCGTCTTGCCGCAGCCCGATGGTCCGAGCATGACGAAGAACTCGCCATCCTCGACGACGAAGTTGGAATCCTGCACGGCGACGAAGTCGCCGAAGGCCTTTCTCAGGTGCTGGACGCGAATTTCGGCCATGATTATTCCGGGAACTTCGAGACGACGATGAACATCACGGTGCCGGCGAGCATAGTGATGAAGGAATAGGTGTAGAGCGACAGCGCGAAGGGCTGGAACAGCATCAGGAAGCCGACGGCGATCAGCGCCGTGGCGATGTTTTCCATCAGCCCGCGCCTGGCCCAGCGAGGCCATGATGATTTCCTGGAGTTGGCGGCGCGCGTCATACGTAGCCTTCCTTTTCCACGTCCAAAGGGAGAGATGGCTGCCAGGTGGTTTCCCCACTCCGTCGCTGCTTCGCAGCGCCACCTCTCCCCCCTCCGGAGGGAGAGGAAGGGAGCCTGGCTGAATTAGGTTCGCGCCCTTCCTCTACCCCGTCGATCGGGGGAGAGGTGTCGAGCGAAGCTCGACGGAGTGGGGGTCGACCTGGCGCGGCGCCAGACGATACATGTGCCCGCTTGCCATGCGCGCTATCGCTAAATGCTAAGCGTTCGCAAATGTGTCGATCCCGTAGCCGTAAACGAGGAGAAGGGAAACGGTGACACCGGCGGTCTCTTATTCCCACATCAATCATTTGCGCACCGCGCCGAAAGTGATGCCGCGCAGCAATTGTTTGCGAAGCAGGATTGTGAAGACCAGGATCGGCACCAGGAAGATCGTCGTGCCGGCCGCCACGGCAGGCCAGTCCTGGCCGCCTTCGCCGATGATGGTCGGGATGAAGGGCGGCGCGGTCTGCGCCGTGCCGGAGGTCAGGAGCGCTGCGAAGGCATATTCGTTCCAGGCGAAGATCAGGCAGAAGATGGCGGTCGCGGCGATGCCGGTCGTCGCCTGCGGCAGCACGGTGCGCCAGAACGCCTGCAGCCGCGTATAGCCGTCGATCATCGCCGCTTCCTCATATTCGCGCGGGATCTCGTCGATGAAGCCTTTCAGCAGCCATACAGCCAGCGACACGTTGACCGCCGTGTAGAGCAGGATCATGCCGAGAGCGGTGTCCGACAGGCCAAGCTCGCGGTACATCAGGTAGATCGGAATGGCGACGGCGATCGGTGGCATGAAGCGGGTCGACAGGATGAAGAACAAAAGGTCGTCGGCGAGCGGCACCTTGAAGCGCGAGAAGCCATAGGCCGACAGCGTGCCGAGGAACACGGCGCAGAAGGTCGAGCCGAAGGCGATGATCAGTGAATTGACGAAGCGCGGCAGGAAGTTGGACGGGCCCGCGATGACCATGTTGCGCTTGCGCGTGGTCTCGTCGCAGAAGCCGGTCGCCGGACCCAGCGAGTTGATGTATTCGGGCGTCTGCCGGGTCCGCGTCGTGAACAGGTTGCAGTAGCCTTCTAGGCTAGGCTGGAACAGGATCTTCGGCGGATAGGCGATCGAATCCGGCGGCGTCTTGAAGCTGGTGGCGAATATCCACAGCAGCGGCACGATTGAGATCAAAGCATAGGCAATGATGATCGCGCCGGCGATGCGCTTCGAGTTGACCGAGGGTGCGACGACCGAGTGGGCTGTGGTCAGGCTCATCTCTGCTTCACCTTGTTGAGCGCCTTGACGTAGATGTTGGCCAGCCCGAACACCGCGACGAACAGGATGATGGCGAAAGCCGAGGAATAGCCCGTACGCCAGCTCTCGAAGGCCTGCCGCTTCAGAGTGATCGAGGCGACTTCGGTGGTTGAGCCCGGCCCGCCTCCGGTCAACAGGTTGACCATGTCGAACATCTTGAAGTTCTCGATGCCGCGAAACAGCACCGCCAGCATGATGAAGGGCAGCGCCATCGGCAGCGTGATCGACCAGAACTGCCGCCAGTTTGAGGCGCGGTCGACCTCGGCCGCCTCATAGATGTATTCGGGGATGGAGCGTAAGCCCGCGAGGCAGATCAGCATCACATAGGGCGTCCACATCCAGGTGTCGACGATGATGATCGACCACGGCGCCAGCGACACGTTGGAGAGCATCTGGATATCCGTTGGCGGGATCCTCGTGACGAACGAGATGGCATAGGCGAACAAGCCGATCTGCGGCTCGTAAAGGAAGCGCCAGAAATTGCCGACCACCGCCGGCGACAGCATCATCGGCACCAGGATCAGCGTCGTCCAGAAGGCATGGCCGCGGAATTTCCGGTCGATCAGCCAGGCCAGCGTGAAGCCGATCAGCGTCTGCAACAGGATTGTCCAGAACACGAAATGCGCCGTGGTCTGCATGGCGAGCCAGATATCCTTGTCGCCGAGGATGCGCTGGTAGTTGGCAAAGCCGAGGTTCTTCACCACTTCGTTCGGGCGGTTGGCCCGGTAGTTGGTAAACGACAGGTAGATCGCCCAGAACAGCGGGAAGATGTTGATGGCGAGCAGCAACAGGATCGTCGGCGAGATGAACAGCCAGGCGAGGCCCTTGTCGCTGATGCCCCGGACCTTGCGGGCCAACGGTTCCGGGGTCGCCCGGGCAACGTTCTCCGCGGTCCGATTGAGCATGGTCAGTCCTGCTTCGGTCACTTGGTCGTCTCTGTCATGGAATTTATCTGAACCGCGTCCCGTGCCAAGGGCGGCACGGGACCAAGAGCATGATGCTGAAAAGTGTGCAGCGGTTTTCGGACGACATCATGGTCTCTCTTTTTTTATCCCTGGAGGCGGATGATTTCTGGTCGATTCGACCTGAAAATCATCCGCCTCCAGGGGCCTAGCTCGGGAGGAGCCGATTACATCTTGCCATCGTCCTGGAAGACCTGCGTCCAGTCTTTGACGAGACCGTCGAGTGCGTCCTTGGCCGATCCCTGGCCGGCGACGACATAGTCGTGGAAGCGCTTCTGCGAGGCCTGCAGCAGCGGTGCGTAGCTGGGCTCGGCCCAGAAGTCCTTCACGATGGCCATCGAGTCGAGGAAGGTCTGCGCGTAGGGCTGGCTGGCCGGGAAGGCCGGATCCTTGACCACCGCGTTGAGACAGGAATAGCCGCCGAGCGACCACCACTTGGACTGCACGTCCTTGTTGGCGAACCACTTGATGTATTTCAGCGCCGCTTCCTGCTTGTCGGAATAGGACACCACCGAGATGCCCTGGCCGCCAAGTTGGGCGAACTGCTCGCCGTCGGGACCCTTCGGGTTGACGAAGTAGCCGATCTTGTCGCCGCCGACATTCTCGTCCTTCTGCAGGCCAGGCCATGTGAAGGCGAAATTCATATGCATCGCCACCTGGCCCGATTTGAAGGCATCGACACCTTCGCCCATGTAGCTGTTCGACGCACCGGGCGGCGTGCAGCAATCATAGAGCGCCTTGTAGAACTCCAACCCCTTCACCGACTTGTCGGAGTTGACGAAGCCTTCCATCTCGTAGGGTTTCTTGGGGTTCTCGTATTGGAAGCCATGGCTGTAGAGTACATCCATGGCGCCCATGGTGATGCCTTCAGAGCCGCGCTCGGTATAGATCGAGGCGCCGTAGACGGTCTTGCCGTCGATCTCACGCTTCTGGAAGAATTCGGCGACCTGCTTCAGCTGGTCGAAGGTGGCCGGCGGGCCGAGATCCCAGCCATACTTCTCCTTGAATTCCTTCTGCAGTTCCGGCTTGGAGAACCAGTCCTTGCGATAGGTCCAGCCGACGACGTCGCCCATGGCCGGCAGCGCCCAATAGTTCGGCGTGTTCTTCGGCCATTCCGAATAGCCGACGACGGTTGCCGGCACGAAGTCGTCCATGCTGATCTTCTCCTTGTCGAAGAAGTCGTTCAGCTTGACGTAGTGGCCGTTCTCGGCGGCGCCGCCGATCCATTGGCTGTCGCCGATGATCAGGTCGCACAGCTTGCCATGCGAATTCAGCTCGTTGAGGAACCGGTCGGCATAGTTGGTCCACGGCACGAATTCGAATTTCATGCCGATGCCGGTTTCCTTGGTAAAATCCTTGGACAGTTCGACAAGCGCGTTTGCCGGATCCCAGGCGGCCCAGCACAGCGTCAGGTCTTCAGCGTGCGCGACGTTCGAGACGGCTGTCGACGCTGTAATCGCCGAGGTGAGTCCCAACGCCAGTTTCAAGCTCGATTTCATGCCTTCCTCCCATTTGCGAAACGCGTCCGGATGACGGTTTCAAAAGCCCTCAACCCCTCTCCTCAGGGGCCCAAACATGGCGGCGCGGCAGCGCGGCAGATGTTTAGTAATTTGTTTAGTGATGCAATTTTTACTAAACAAGGCAAGCGAATTCGTTGCTGCGCCGCAGCATGCCGGGGGCGGTGTCTGAAAACGTTGGAAAAAGTGCTGCTCGCTCGTCGGGCGTTCGAAGCCCTGCAGCCGATTCGGATCAGGACGGAGCGGCGCCTCGCCTATCAGTCGACCCGCTTGGTGCTCACCATGACCGACCGGATCGGTGGCGCCGGCGGCAGCAGTTCGCGGATGTCGGCGAAGGGGAACAACGGCTCGAAGCGGAAGGCCTCGGCCAACGAACCTTGCGCACCGTTGCACTGACCGGAACGGAAGAGATTCTGCGTTCGGGTGGCATAGACGAAGCGCTCCGGATCCTGTGATCGATGTGCCCGAATCGCCTTGGCCTTGAGAGCGGCATGCGCGGAAATGTCGACATAGTGCGTCGGCGAGAATCCGGTGCCGCCCATCGTGTCGGCATGCAGCACCGGCACGCCGAATGAAGCCGCGATGCGCACGCCGTCCGACAGCGCGCGGTGGTCGCCGTGATAGTCGTTCGGCGCGTGGGTGATCGCAAGGTCCGGCCCGATCTCGCCGATCAGCGCCTTCAGAGCCGCGATCAGCGCCGCATCGGCCGCCAGCGCGCCATCCGGGAAGTCGAGGAAGCGTGGCACGGCGCCAAGCAAGCTGGCTGCTTGGCTGGCCTCCTGGCGACGCGCCCGGGCCAGAGCGCCGGGATCACCCTTGCCGCCCCTGGCACCATCCGTGGCTATGGCAAAAGTGAGTTCTGCGCCTTGCGCGGCATAGGCGGCCATCGTACCGAACATGAAGATCTCGAT